>JBASYW010000001.1:0-3061 GCA_049277715.1 Dethiobacteria bacterium
GGCTTTGGATATCCTCATCGGCTTCGACCGTCAAAAAAGTGATGTTACGGCCCAACAGTACTTCAACGATTTCCTCGCCAAACATAACCTGAAGGGCAGCATGGTTTATGGCGGCGGCGGGATGATCCCCGTGCGCCGTTCGCTGGATATCCTGGTTGATGATAACTTTCTGATAGCCGGAGATTCCGCCTGCATGGTCATCCCCATTCACTCGTCGGGAGTAGCCTGCTCGTTGATCGCCGGAAATCTGGCCGCCGAAACGGTTGCAAACTGCATCAGGCAAGGCAAGACAGGGAAAGAGGCGCTCTGGGGTTATGCGGCGGAATACCAGCGCGGACGGGGAGCGATGATGGGCTTTTTTGATGTCATGCGCCTGATATTTGAAAAACTTACGGCGGAGGAGATGAACAAACTGGTTGGCTATGCAATGCTCGCCGGTGATATGGTCGCCGGTCTGGAGGCCCGGTCACCCCGGATCACGATCGGAGATACCCTGGCCAGACTAAGAGGGTTAAGATATCCGCTCCTGACCGCCCGTTTTGGCCTGTTAATCAAGACCGCCTTTGACGTGCGTCGTCATTACCGGCGTTATCCCCGGCAATATGATGAAAGAAAAATCAAGCAATGGCAGGCCGGACTCAGGAAGATCCTTGCCTCCGTAAGGTAAAGGCCATGCACCCTCTTCCCCTGCCACAAAGAGGCGCGGGCGTCACAAATATCAACTGTGCATTCCGGCCAGATAACCGGTGGAAAAGGCAATCTGCAGGTTGTATCCGCCTGTGTATCCATCTACATCGATCACCTCTCCGGCAAAGAAAAGTCCCTTTACAATGCGGGACTCCATGGTTGACGGATTGATCTCTTGAGTACGGACTCCCCCCGAAGTGATGACCGCCTCCTCCAGAGGCCTGAATTTGCGCACGTGCAGAGTCAGATTTTTTAACAGGGTGACCAACTCGGCACGCTCCTGCTTCGTGATCTGATGGACGTGTTTGTCCGCCGGGATACCCGATAAGGCAATCACCACCGGGATCAATTTCCGGGGAAGCAGATCATTGAGGGCGTTGGAAAATATTTTACGTGAGTAAGCGGCGAAGTCTCTACGGATCCTGCGATCGAGCTGCTCGTCGGTAAGGGCCGGCTTTAGATCGATTGCCACAGTATAGCTCTCGCGGTCGATATCTCTCATGGAAGAGGATGCGGAAAGGATTAACGGCCCCGAGACCCCAAAATGGGTGAAGAGCATCTCCCCGAAATCCTGAAATAGTTTCTTGTTACTTCCGTTATACACCTTTACACTGACATTGCGCAGAGAAAGCCCCTGAAGTTCATGTATCCAGTTTTCCCAAACCTCCAGCGGCACCAGGGACGGTTTCAGGGGTGTAACACTGTGGCCGCATTCTTGTGCAAAGCGGTAGCCGTCTCCCGTTGAGCCGGTGGCCGGATAAGAAAGCCCGCCCGTAGCGATGATCACGCTGTCTGCCTGTATTTCCGCACCGTCCTTCAGCAGGACGCCTTTTACCCTGCCCTTCCCGGTCAACACCCGGGTAACCTCTCCTTTTTTAATGTGCACCCCGTTCCTCTTGACATATTTCAAGAGGGCCTCGACCACATCGGCAGACCGGTCGGAAACAGGGAAAACCCGACGCCCCCGCTCGGTCCTGGTCTCCAAACCGAGGCTCTTTAAGAGGATCAGAAGATCTCTGGCGGAAAAAGCATGGAATGCACTATAAAGAAACTTGCCGTTTATGGAAACACCGGCAATCAGGCCTTGCACATCGGTGTTATTGGTGATATTACACCTGCCCTTGCCGGTAATCATCATCTTCCGTCCGGGACGATCATTTTTCTCAATGAGGAACACTTCCGCCCCGCGTCTTCCGGCCGTTCCCGCCGCCAGCATGCCCGCCGCACCGGCCCCGATTACGGACACTCTTTTTCCGGTTTGCATCAACTTGAAGCCTGCCCTTCACCGTTAAATCGATAGGTCTTCCTGCCACTGAACCGCCTGTTAAACCTCATCAATTGTTACGATCTTTTTATTTTCCGTACCACATATTTTCCGGTCAGAAAGCAGAGGGCCGACACCATTATTATTAATATGCCCATAACGGCGCTCACCGCTATGGTTAACTCCCGGGATGCCGGGGAGAAACCCTTGATGGCTGTCCCCAGAAGAAACCATAAGATTACAGCGCTTACGGCCAGATCCGTACGTCTCTTTAAAAAGACAAAGGCAGCGGCGGTAATAATCGCTACCACCGCTACGGCCCAGTATATTTCTGAAAATCCGAATCCTTCCCAGCCAAGATATATCACGGCAGCCAATTCGGTGACCGTGGTAACCATGATCCACCCCAGATAAATGCGGAAAGGCAGCTGCACCCACAGAATTTCCGATGCCGAAGATACCTTGACCCCCACCTCCAGATTCAAGTAGGTTTTTATGAGCACCACCAATAAAACAATCATGATCAGCAAGGAAATATTGATCAGCTTAAAATATCGGGCGAACAGCCATCCCGTATTCAGAACGCCGGCCATGAAAAAAAGATGGCCTATCTTCTTAAGGAAGGGCCTCTCCTGTTGAAGCCTGTCTTTCCGGAAAATATCCTGACTCTGATAGAGGCAGAAAGAGAGCATGGACAGGCCAATCACTATCCAGATCGGCATAATAAAACCTGCGCATAACCCGAGGTGAGGAATGGAAGCGGCAACCGGCGGCGATAAAAAAAGATCGGCGTTGATTAACCCTTTGACCAGGCCGACTGAAAAAATGATAAAACCCGATATATTCAGTATCTGCAAATATCTCTTTCCGGACATTTTTACCTCCTTTAAAATGAAAACACCTCGGAAATAATTCCGTCTTCTATAAGCGCCGGCCTTTTTCATAAGCCTCTTTTAAAATATGAGGGTGATTTCTTATAGCCCCCTTCTTGTCCACACCCTCAAAAAAAAGACAATCGGTATAGCTGTAATTGATGTTATGATAAAATACTTTCACCGCCTCCAGCGCATTTTCACAGTAACCTTTATTCTTCAGCGCACTGACACAGAT
>JBASYW010000002.1:0-4480 GCA_049277715.1 Dethiobacteria bacterium
CAGAAAGAAGACGGCCTCTACAACTCCATGATTCTACTTTGTCCCGGCAGGGAAGATCTTCAATCATACAGCAAAAAGTATCTGGTGCCGATCGTGGAATATTTCCCGCTGGATGACCTGTTGAACCGTTGGCTGGATCTAAGGGTTATACTGGGCACCTATGAACGGGGAAAAGAGATCAACGTTATGAACCTAAACGGTATGCCTTTATCCGGGGCGATATGTTTTGAGAGTTTTTTTGGCAGCTACACGCGGCAGTTTGCCGCTGCGGGAGCAGAACATCTCTTCATCCTGACCAATGACAACTGGCTCAATAACAGCAACGGCATCGATCAGCACGCACACATGGTCATGATCCGCGCTGCCGAGATGGGCATAGGCGTAACACAGGTGGCCAATTCGGGTATAACCCTCTCTGCCGACTTTACCGGCAAAGAACTCTTGCGTTCGAACATTGATGAGGTAAAGATCCTCCACCTGGAAACCGATTTTGCCGGGCGCAATACCGTCTACCGTATGGGTGGAGATTACTTTATCATTCTAGGCTGCCTGTATGTTTTAATAGTACTGGGCGTATTTTTCTCCCGAAAAGATAAGTTTATTTCAAGAAACCCTTGATAAGAACGATCGGCGTGCCGGCATCTGATGAACCGCTAACCAGATCGGCCAGGCTGGCCAGAACATCTCCCAGCGGCCTGGGCGTGGTGCCTTCGGACTCAAGTGTACCCTGGGTAATTGTCTCTTCCTTCTTTTCCTCGAGTATCTTTTCCACTGCATCAATGCTGGCCCCTTTGCTTAAATACATATCGGCCAGATACTTGTACTTGATCCCTTCTCTTAAGCGATTCAGCCCATCGGTAGCGGCAAATACAGGACGCGGATCGGCCAGCTCGTAGATCCCGCTTGTGGGATCGTGATATGCTCCATCGCCATAAATCAATACTTCGATCTTGCGGCCCAGTTCGGCAGCCACCAAATCCTGCAAAGAGAGGACAAACTGCCGCCCTTCCCGTGGCGCAAGCTTGATGTTATCTCCCGAGCTTATATTGCTCCCGAGGACCCCCCATTCAGACCAACTCTCACCGGTGTTGCAGATCTCCTGCAAGGTAATACAGTTTTTATTAACCTTACTGATGGCCGCCTTTGTTTTTTCCCGGCGGTGGATATCGGCGGCAATTACCCCATGCAGGGAGAAGGCGGTAATCGCTTGCGGATTATTGGACAAGATCACTTTAGGCACTGCTCCCGCCTCTCTGACCGTATCTTTATAGAGAGATATATAATTGACCCCGGTAACGGGGTGTCTGAATTCATGTCCTTCAAGATCCGCTTCCTCGATGGCATCACATTCCGTCTTACCCAACCGCTCGACAAATTCGGGATCAATGAGCTGGTTTCCAACTTCGTCGCAAGGAAATGAAAATTGGATAATAACCTCTCCCTGCGGAACCGCCCGGGCAATCCCTCTGAGAATCTGGACAAAACGATTGCGGCTGGTAATGGGGAAAACGACCCCGACACGTCCATCAGGCGGCAAAGAGAGTTTATCCTTTATTTCACGGGCTACATCATCAACGGTAACAAAATTATTCTGTGCACGAGCCACGATTGATTCTGTAATACAGAGAATATCGCCGTCTTTAAGCAACCCATCCCGATTACACCTGTTCAGAGCTTCAAAAAGGAGCTCCTCCAAATTCATCCCGGGCGCTATCACCCCCATCTTGATTCCAAAAGCCATCGGACCAAGATAACCTGGCATCTTCTCCATTGATTAGCCTCCTAAAACACTTTTTGTTTGCTTTTCCTGTAAATATATCTGCCGGGCAATCTCAAAATCTACATCGGTATTAATATTGAAAAATGCTTTTTGATCCGGGTCTATCCGCTGGATCTCTTCTTTCTCAATATACCTGATTTTCAGATTACGATACAGTTCGATAATTTTAAATTTACCCGCAAGCAGGTGTTTTTCAATAGTACCAACATACTCCTTAAGATAAAAAGCATAAAGAGGTTGTACATATTTTCCCACACGGGGAATTACTGCATCACATTCAGGTATTATACTATGCATGTATTTAATTAGCAATAAATTTACAAAGGGCATGTCGCAGGCAATCACAAAATTATAGGCGCCGGATGATGTTTTTAGTCCGGCATGCAGTCCCCGGAGAGAAGATTTATTGCAGTCGGTGAGGATATCCCCGGTCAGGATAACCGGCAGATGCCGCAGCGGATCGGGATGGTCGGTTACAATGATGATCTCCGGAAAAAACTCCTGCAGTTTTTCTATTATTATCTCGATAATCAACTTATCACCGAATCTTAACAGGGCTTTCGGCTGTCCAAATCTTTTACTTTCTCCTCCGGCCAAAATAATCGCCGTTCTCTTTTCAGTCATATTTTTCTCCCAATTCAGCAGCTCTTATCTAAAGGATCTTCTTTAGGATCTTCTTTGAGCTTCTCCCTTTTTGAGAACATCACTACCATTATCCCGATTTCGTACAGTGCCTGTAATGGGATAGCCAGCAGTATCTGAGAAACAACATCCGGCGGTGTTAGTATTGCAGCCACGATCAGAATGATCAACAAGGCGTATTTCCGGTTACGCTTCAACATCTCTGCCGTAACTAGACCGAGTTTGCTCAATATCCACATCGCCAACGGCAGCTGAAAGAAAAGACCGCAACATAATATCAAACCAATAGTAAATGAGATATAATCGCTGACGCTGAACAAAGGAGTAAGTCGCTCGGTTTCGAATTGAACAAAAAAATGTAGTACCAATCGCACTATAACAAAATAAGCAAATAGAGTTCCGATAATAAAGAGGGTTACGGCTCCCCCCGTAAGCCCCATCAGGAATTTCTTCTCATGACGGTATAATCCCGGAAAAATAAAAACAAGCAGTTCATAGATCAATATCGGAAAAGCCAAGACCAGACCCGCAATCGTGGCCAGGCGCATATTGGCCATAAACGCTTCCGGAGGAGAAAAAAAGAACAGTTTCAGGCCCCCGCCGGGTCTAGCCAGAAGATAACGGAGATAATCAACCCGGGTAAAACAGAATATGGTGGCCGCTACAAAAGCAACGACGAAAATTATGATACGCAGCCGTAATTCCCCCAGATGCTCCATTACCGTCATGGTATCTTTACGGTGTTTATTCAAATTAATCCCTCAGAAATACTACTGATCGTTATTATCTTTCTTCTCAACCGATGCTTCGGGGGCCGCCTTTTTCCCGGATTTTCCACGTAATCCGTCTTTAAGTTCTACCACACTTTGGCCAATAGCCTTGGCTAAGCTGGGCAATTTCCCGGGACCGAATATCAGCAGGACCACCGCCAGAATTAATATCAGCTCCAACGGGCCAATCTTTCCCAACACCATTACCTCCTTTAATATAAATAATTAAATATCAGCGATAACGTTTTGAAAATCGGATCGTATTTAATTTTAGAAGAACAGATCCCGGCCGGGCTTGTCCCCCTCCTTCTGCGCCACCGGATCTTGGTATAAATAAAGATGTTTTCAAAATCAAGGATTATTCATCAATGTAAGGGCTTATTTTTAGTCGCCCTGCTCATCCTCTTCTTCTATATCTT
Organism: Dethiobacteria bacterium; assembly: GCA_049277715.1. Taxonomy (GTDB): domain Bacteria; phylum Bacillota; class Dethiobacteria; order DTU022; family PWGO01; genus JAAYSV01. The sequence continues at coordinate 3,612 of JBASYW010000002.1, forward strand.
CGGTAATATCTATGCTCTTTTTAATATCCTTTGCCGCCTTACGGAACTCATTGATACTTTTCCCTATCGATCTGCCGATTTCGGGCAGCCTGGCCGGACCAAAGACTATCAAGGCCACTACCAGCACCACTACTATCTCCCAAATCCCGATCTTACCCAATCAAATACACCCCCAACGGAGAGTCTTGGCCTTCCTGACCTCAATCTGTCCAAAGGTTTTAATTCTACGTGATAATAAGCAAACCCTTCAAACATAACCATCAATTGTTACCATATATCAATGTTTATAAGTGCTCTTCAGATCAATTATATATAAAATAACACATTTAGACAATATTTTTAATGTTTAAATATTGGAAACATATGCAGAAGCTGGCCCGATCTGAAAAATATATCAAGCCGGTGATCGTATTTTCCCGACTCGCGGGTCGGAGCCTCCAAAATAGAAGGGCCCGCCTTGTCGCAAATAAATTATTTATCGGGTTGGGGATCGTTATTGGAAGTTATAACTTCCCTGGCAGTCGCCCATAATTTTTCGGGAACCATGATCACAACCCCAATCTCCTGCCCGAAGACAACTTTTAATCCCTTATACGGCCCGGTGTATTCTCTACGGGTCGGAATATCATAAGTTTCCAACAGACCGCATATGATATCGGCCTCCGTATCATTAAAGGCTTCAATTAAAAATACCCAGTTTTCCTCTGCCATCTCCTTGGAACAACCTCCCGTTTGACAGTATGATGGTTATCCTTTAGTATTTATTTTGCGGAAGGGAGCGGTTTTAGATACGATGAACCTTATCGATGAAATTATCGGCTACTCCATTCAGATAGGGATTGAGATCACCGGTATTACCGGAGCAGGAC
>JBASYW010000003.1:0-6648 GCA_049277715.1 Dethiobacteria bacterium
GGGCCGGGGTTATTCCGTTCCGGATGGATAATAGCGGAATCGGCAGCGGATGATCGGTACACTATATCGTGAATTTTTCCTATCTTCCCTTTCCAAAGGGGGAACAGTCAAATAAATCCCCCCTGGCCCCCCTTTTTCAAAGGGGGGAACAGTTCCGAGCGCCCCCCATCCCTGTCATTCTGTTTTTTTATCTTGTCATCCAGAGCGCAGCGAAGGATCTTGTGAGAAAACCAACATTTCGCCTAGGATAAAGCTGGTATATAAACATGAAGCCGGCGATAGGCCGGGGTGCTTGCGTTCCCGGGTGATAATGGCGGCACTTGTAGTGGTTAAGATTCTTCGGTCGCATCCGCAGGTCACTCCCTCTGAATGACAAAAAAAATAGACGCTTCCTCTGGATGACAGAAGGGGTGTTGCTCCCTCTGGATGACCGGGTGGGGATAGGCAATGCTTTCATTTATCATGGTGCGGGCGAGAGGATTTGAACCTCCAAGGGATTAAGCTCCCACTGGATCCTAAGTCCAGCGCGTCTGCCAATTCCGCCACGCCCGCACAGCATAACAGCATATATAATCAATATAACATTTCTGTGCCGATCAGGGACATAAAACAAGATCGTTTAAAATAACAGTCATAGTCTTGCTTTGCCATTAATAATTATAACTTAATCAGACCTAAAAAAAAAGCTTATCTCCGAGAAATTTCGGCTGCCGCGGAGACGGATTATTTATTGTTGACGTAATGTTGACGGCTTCTTTTTTTTAAGTTATACTTATCCGTAAGAATTATCATCCCTGAACTGTATTGATCATCGTTATTCAGGCAGAGAAGATATTTCTAAATCGTGCAGGTGTATATATTCTGCTAATATTTTTAAGAGAAATGGTGGGGACTTTGTCGATTTTATCGGCGGGGTATCAATCATCATTAACGGGAATTAGGGGAGGATGATTTAATCTAATGAGAAAGGCTGTTTTGGTCCTGGCTTTGATTTTCCTGGCTATCATCCTGGTACAGGCATATTTTGTAGGAGTCGGAGGAGAAACTTTTGAAGATCTGGCGCTCTCTCGTGGGGGAGCGGTAGGCAGGCTTGTCGCCTTGATGTTCGGGGTCGGAGCTGCGTTTGTGCTGGCCAAGCCGTTTGTCTCTATCGTCGTCTTTGGTATCGCCGCTCTGGTCTCACTGATAGTTGCTTATCCTACCGGGTATTACGACCTCTTTTTATGGGGGATCATAGCCATAGTTCTCGGTGTGTTAAGCTATTTCGGCTGGCGAGAGATCGATGACCAGCCCTCTTTTCGCCATCGGCAAAAAGATACTTTTTCCGTAGATGCATCCGATGCAGATATGGCGGAGCCATTTACAGAGCAGTAGGTATGTCTTCATACTGCTGTTAACCAGGTTAGGATTTTGGCTCTTTTTTTTCATTATTATCGACCTCCGGTATAACTGGTTTTGTTAACAACTTTGTACCAGGAGGTCTTCTTTTGGTCACCCCCCGTTTAAACGTTAGCAGGAGTTTTCTCAGATTTTTTTGAATTGGTCGGTCCGAACAGGGAAAATATGAGGGAGCCTCTTTCATTGTCCCCCGGCCCATCTTTCCGACGTTAACTTGCTGGCTGTATGCCTCCACGTTGTACTCCCGAATTGACAGGATAAATAGACGGAATGACATCCCCGTTGTCATTCAGAGGGAGCGGCCGTTGGACGCGACCGAAGAATCTTAACCACTTATGTTCCGCTATCATCACCCGGAACGCAATCACCCCGGCCCGGCAGTGAAGGGGATGCTCGGAATGACAGAAAGAGCCATAATGACACAAAACGCCCGGAATGACGGGCATTATTTATTTAAAAGAGCATATGGTTAAGAATAAACAAGGCGGCTTAAAGATTAAAAAACAATTTTATTATTTGTAGGCGGTAAGTTATTAAAAAGGAAATATAGCATGAATTTGGATTGAAAAAAATAAAAACATAGAAGGGGATGTCAAAATAAAAAAATGGCTGGGGAGGTAGGATTCGAACCTACGCATGCGGGATCCAAAATCCCGTGCCTTACCGCTTGGCTACACCCCAGCATATCCGTTTTATTGGGGTGAGTGATGGGACTCGAACCCACGATCTCCAGGGCCACAACCTGGCGCTTTAACCGACTAAGCTACACCCACCATACATCTATAGAGATTTATGACGACGGATACCGGGTAAAAAGAGCACAAAATAACCCAAAAAGCACCCGATAACCGAACGAAATAATTTTAACATCTGCCGGGGGTTAAGTCAAGGAATCCAAATCAGGTTCTTGATAATTAATATAAATTAACAGAGCAGGAAAGTGATATGAAATGTCGTATAAATATAGTATAATGTGAGTACATTGTTTGCATTGTTTAACAAACAGGGCAAAAATCCAGTTAAAGGAACCCGCTTTTCAGTTGAATTACTTTTTTTTAACTGATATAATTAATTTTGTGTTTATAGTTTCTTATAATTAATTAGATTCTGATTAATTTGGACCGGTTTATACTAGATGGTACTTGGCTGTACAGCACTCATTAGATAGGGTATCTCCTCTTTCTTGACGAGGAATGCTTTAAGGGGGGGAAGCTGGGCTCGTGTATTTACATAACATCAAAGTATTCTTGGCAGTCTGTTTAAGTTTTCTCCTCGCCTTCAATCCGGTTATTGCGGCGGCTGCGACGAGCACAACAATCGGTTCTAGGGGGTATTCCCCTTCTTCAAAGGCATTATCACCCCAACAAATTTACGAGCAGGTGGTCTTTTTGTTCGGTTGTATGTTAAAGGATGAGCCCACCTCGGATCTTCCCCCCTTAGATGATCAATCGGAAGCAGGTCTTCTGGATCCCCTCATGGAGACTACCGGCAACTACTTTGCCGGAATTCTTGAAGATGAGAAATTCGCCGCAGTACTGGATACGGTTATTGCCGATGTTACCTCCGATGAGCGCATTGCCGGTTTTGATATGGATGCTATTATCGTAGAGATTCTGCGGGATGAGCGGTTGGCTGAGATATTAGGGGATTCCATAGCCGGAAGGCTAAAAAACGAAGAATTTCTGGGCTTTGTTACTTGGGCGGCCGGCGAGGTCAGTCGCCTTCTCAAAGATGAACAGTTTGCAAATTTTATCAAACATTCAATTAAAAAAATTCTCAGTGACGGTCGTCTGGTTGATGTGCTTCAGGACCTGCTCGATATACTGTTGAAGGTCCCCGAAGGTATATTGGAATCCCTGCGCAATGATGAAAGGATCAACGCCGTAATTAAAGATCTTACCACTCTTGTGGAGAGTGTGATTGAAGATATATTGGATAGCACCCTCGAGGACGAAAAAGTAAAGGCGCCTCTGGATAAAATCCTGAACAAAATCGATCTCCTGTTAAAAGAATTTGAAGAATCTTTCTCCAATGATGATAATTTAAAAGATTCCCTAAACAAGTTGGAATCAGATTTTTTGGAACCGATGAAAGATATTTTCGGCGATCTGCTCTCCGACATCTCGATAGATGAAATCGTGCAAGCCGTAATTGGAGTGGTGAAGGAGGTTTTCAAGAATGATCCCGATCTGCAGGCGATCAAAACCCAATTGGAAGCCGACCTCGAATATCAGCTCGAGCTGTTGGGAGAAGATTTGGCTAAAGTAATGGACTATTATGCCGACAATGTAGGTGAAGATAGTACTCCCCCGGATCCCGATCTCCCTCCCGAACCTCCCGACCCTCTGGATGGTCTTATGGACCAGTCCGAAGTTGAGGATCAGGTCTCCGGATTTTTGAATTTCTGGGCAGAGGCGGCCGGCGCATCCATCGGTGATCGGCAAGATGAACTGATAGCCATCGTCAACAGACACCTGGAAGAGGGAGAGGATGCCTTCCTTCCGACGATCGAGAAAGTATTGGATGCCGTAATCGAAAGATCCATGAAAAAATTTGAAGCAGAGATGGAACCGGTTTTGAAGGTGCACATGGGTGAGATCTCTTTTCAGGAAATTATCGATAAATATAAAGAAGATCCCCGGATAGAAGAAATTTTAAACGATATTCAGAAGAGTGCTCCTCTGAAAGACCTGGAAAAACTTGTTGACCCCAAAATGGATCTGTTCAACGAAGTTTTGGAAGAAATCCTGGTCTCCAAATCTTTGGGAGACCTGCTGAAAAAGGATGGCCCTGATGATAAAGAAGATACTTCCCCCACCGATGGGCTTAAGGTGGAGATACCCCATGAAGCTTTCGCCGGTCTGCTGGGTGATGCCGAGCTGGATCAGCTTATCACCGGGATTCATGATCTGGTCGACGGGCTTCCGCTGGGAAGCCTGGCCGCTCTTGTCCGCGAGAATGCCGATTATATCGGGCTTACGATAGCAACGACGATTCTCAATGGCGCGGCCGACGGCATCGAGCTTCCACCCGAACCTCCGGATCCGCGCGCCGAAGCGATCTGGGAGAGACTCCACAGCGAGGAAAGGATGCGCCGGTTATATCTCGACCTCGGGGCCGATCCGGATACCATCACCCCGGAAACCACGGTGATGTCGGTATTTGTTGACCTGATCAAGAAGACTCTTGAAGAACATGAAGTGGTCGAGAGGTTCCGGGAAAACGCCACAAAGCGTGCCCAACCTGTGGAAAAGGAACTGGAGGATTATGGCCTTAATTTTGGAGCCAGGATAAAGCAGTTTATCGCCAGGATCTTCAGTCCGATTAAACGCTACTTTGATCCGATCCGCCGTCTCTTCAGTTATGAGCGACCTGATGAAGAGCGCCTCGATAATATCCTGAAGACCTCCGGCTTCTCCGGCGGTCTCCGCTGGATGGGCGACTTCCTGTCCGAAACACTTACAGAAAGCAGTGCGGCCGGTTTTATCGATGGTAGCATCGCTGATTTTATTTTGAATTACGGGATCATCGAAGAGGTAGCCACGACCGAACGTTTCTCAATTTTGAACGAATTCAACGTGGAGATGAAGAGCTCCGAGGAGATGAAACAGCTTTCCGCCGAATACTTTGAAGCAGATCTATATACGGGGATCGAGGACGGCATATTATCGATGCGGGAGCTGGTTCAGAGCATCTCACCTTCGGTGATCACCTCCATGATCAATGATACGATCATTAACCTTCTGCCTGCCCGGCCTATTCGATTAACGATCAGGGACGCGGGCATGACTGCCGATGGGATCCTGGAGGAGATCGCCACCCCTCTGGAACAGGAGTTGCCCAAAGTCCGTAATCTTATTGATGAAAAGATCATCACCGCTCTGGGTATTCCCGTTGATTTTTTGGAAGACAGGAGGGTTCATTCCGCCATTGCGGAAATCTTGGAGCTTGCACCGGAACCCGTTCTCGCCATCGTGGGCAATATTCTTGAAGATCCCCGGGCCGCTCAACTCTTAAGCGACATTCTCACCGAACTGATGCAGGTTGTTACCCGGGTGATACAGGATGCGGACAAGGTGTTGGCCGACCCCAGAACGGCGACGGCGGTAGAGAACCTTGTTGCGGGCATCCTGACCGATGATGAACTTCTCACCACTGTAGGTAACTTTGTCGGCGATCTCCTCGAGGATGAAGAATTGATGGCGCTTCTCGAGGAGGCCCTCTACGAAAGCATTACCGAAGCCACCCTGGGTCCGGACAGATATATCTTTGAACCTGTTCACGTGATCATTATCGGGATTACGCTGATTCCCGTTTCGCCCGAACAATTTAAAATCGCGGCCTATAACGCTCTTTCCTCTTTTACGGAGGTGCTGATGGAATGGCTCCGGGGCGAGAACCTGCCACCCGGAATCATCTCCCTGCCCGATTTTGCCCGGGAATATCCACTTATTTACATGAACGACGAGCGTGTGCGCGAGAACATTGCCGCGCCTCTTACCTCATTCGGTCTGGCCCTGGCCTTAGATCTGCTTCGCCATCCCGATCTGCCGGGTCTGCTGAACAGCCGGATCAACAACGTGCTCTCCAAGGATCCTCTCGAGCTGATCGGCAAAAAGTTGACCGACGGCAACAAGGTGGCAGGGATTATCGGTCATCTTCTCTCCGAATTTCCTTTGGGGAAAATAACGGCTTCATTCAAGGGTAGTGGCCTGGATGCTCTGGCCCGGGATATTGCCGGCCAGATTCCGCTGGAAACAATAGTACCCTTTATCAGAACCAATCGTAACCTGAAGGGGCTCCTTGAGGATACCGGGCTGGAGATAGATCCTTCTCCCCTAGGGAATCTTGTGCCCCTGGACCCCGGCATTCCGGCAATCCTGCTGGACAGTGTCGCCGGTTTCCCGACCGATATCCTGACCAGCTTCTTCAGGGAGGAAGATCGTGGCTACAGGATGGGTTATACCATCAATGACCTGCAGGGACGATTTGAGATATATTTAATGCGGCGGCCTGATCTGGCTCAATTGGAGAGCGATCTGATCCGCGAGAAACTGGCTGAATTTGATTACTCCCTGGTTGAAAGCGTCTTTAACCATGTATCCACCTTTGCGAGTAACGAAAAAATGGCTGATTTTCTGGCCAAATTTTCCGCGGAGACTTTTGCGGAAATAATCAGTGCCATGCGTGAGAAAATCAAGTCCACCGCCTCCTGGGGGCTTAACAAGATCAAGCGTTTCTTTACCAGGG
>JBASYW010000004.1:0-1886 GCA_049277715.1 Dethiobacteria bacterium
TCTCCGGCAAGAGTCAAAATTACCACCGCATGCTCATCGCCGAAGAAACAAGGCATAAACGGTCTAGGGCCTATATCCTTCCGCAAACTGATCAATACATTACAACTCGGGCAGATGGCATCGTTGGGCTAGGTTTGACATGTTGTTCCACCATCGGCGCAACACTGTGCCCACCGTTATCCCTATACCCCGGGCCATCTTTTAGCTGAAGCGGTTCCTTTTCTGATCTCACAATTAATTGCCATCTTCCTTTTTTTGTTTTATGATGTAAATGTTAATAAATAAACAAAGACTTGTTGTTCGGAAACGCTCAGGTTATCGGGACCGGAGGATCAGATACATGCAAAACGGGAGGAATAAACTGCAAAAATCATTGAAGCCCTTTCCGATCTTTTCCATAGCGATGGGGAGTATTATCGGTTTTGGATGTTTTGTTTTACCCGGCAACCTCTTTCTGCCTACCGCCGGGCCATTGGGAACAGCTCTCGGGATGTCCATAGGAGCCCTGATAACAATTATAATTGCGGCTAACTACGGCTATATGGTCAGAAAATTGCCCGTGGCGGGAGGCGCGTTTGCATATACATATAAATGTTTTGGCAGGATTCACGCCTTTATATGCGGCTGGTTTTTAGTCCTGACGTATCTTTCCATTGTTTCTTTGAATGCCACGACCCTTGGACTTATCGGCAGATACATGATTCCGGGTTTGTTCCAAAAAAGTTATCTGTATACCATCGCCGGTTGGGAGGTCTACGCCGGAGAGATAGGGCTGGCCTGTGCCGCCCTGATTGTTTTCGCCTATGCGAATAAGCGTGGCGTACAGATAGCCGGGGCCGTGCAGACGATCATGGTCGTGGCCCTGCTTGGTTCAGTCCTCATCCTGACCGCAGCGGCATTTATCAGTCCGCAGGCCACCTTCCGCAACTTATGGCCCGGATTTCCCACCGGCAGCTCTCCGCTGGCCGGTATATTGGCGATTGTAGCGATAGCACCGTGGGCTTACATCGGATTTGACTGTATCCCGCAGGCGGCCGAAGAATTTGATTTCTCACCCCGGAAGACCTTTAAACTCATGGCTCTGGCCATCGGATGCGGCGCCTTCTGTTATATTGCCGTCTCCACGGTTACCGCCATCGTCTTCCCCTGGGAAGAATTTATCGCCGGAAATCCGATCTGGGCCACCGGGCAGGCTACGGAAGAACTCCTGGGGAAAATAGGCATGATCTTCCTGGGCCTGGCGTTGACCGCGGCCATCATCTCGGGGATAAACGGGTTTTATGTGGCTGCAAGCCGTCTGTTATTTGCCATGTCCAGAGCCAAAGCCCTGCCGGCCTGGTTTGAGAAGATCCATCCCCGCTATCGTACACCGTCCAATGCCCTTCTGTTTTCCATGGTGGTATCCCTGGCCACACCCTGGTTCGGCCGGGAAGTTATTCTTTGGGTGGTGGATATGGCTTCCACCGGAGGCGCGATCGCCTACCTCTACACCTGTCTCGGTGTTTTCGTCCTGGCCGGGAGTCTGAAAAGCGCTCCGTCCCCCAGGACCAGAGTGCTCGGGCTTGGAGGTGCAATTCTCTCCTTCTGTTTTCTGCTTTTGCTGCTTTTGCCGGGCATGCCGTCATCTCTAACGTATCAATCCTGGACTGCTCTTATCGTATGGATCTTGATGGGGGCTGTATTCTATGCCCTGATGAGCAGAAAATATCAAGGCACGGCCAAAAAGGATCTTGATCGCCTGATCTTTGGAAATGTAGATCACCACTTTCCATCAGAGAGATAGAAATTATCTCCTTACATACCTGGATAATTATGTCCGGCGGCCGGGCTTGGCGGCTGTAACCGGTTTTTCCCTGAAACAGCAAAAAGGGCTTCGCGTGTTACTC
>JBASYW010000005.1:0-2192 GCA_049277715.1 Dethiobacteria bacterium
AGCGCTATTCCTTTTGTGACCACCTTTGCTCTTTATATGTTCCGAATGGACACAATCTTGCTGGTTTCCATTATGATATTCTTTGCGGGAGCCCTGCAGGGTTTTCCCATCGTTTTGCAAGTATCCATGATTGCCGATTCTGTGGATTACCTGGAGTGGAAAACCGGTGAAAAGGCAGACGGCCTTTGCTTTGCGGGATTAACTTTCCTGGCCAAATTGCAAGCTGCGGTGGCTTATTACGGAGCTTTGGTATTATTAAGCTTTGTCGGATATAATTCCGAGCTCATGCAGAACTATGTGGCGGCGGGAGGGATTGCCAGCGAGGGTTTCCCGGAGGTTATGATTGCACTATTTTCCATAATTACCATCTTACCGGCCCTTGGTTCTTTACTGGCGGTAATACCAATGTGGAAATACAGTCTTAGCGAAAAGGAGCATGAGCAAATCCTGAATGAACTGAACAGGAAGAGGAGAGAGAAGGAACTGGAAAGCGCAGCCGTAGGCCTTACCGAAGCCCGCTAGCCCCCATGACAGGAATGAAACCAGTCCAAGAGGCTATTCTCGGATTTTGGACGCGTCCCTGATGGCCGTGCCGATAGACAAAGACACGCTCTTTGCTATACCTAATTCAGGGCTTCCTGCACAACCTCAAAAACAGGTAATATAAGGACTGTAAAGTATTTGCACTTCTGCTTCCCGGGGTCATAAAATAGATGGAGGTGAGGGTAATTTCTTACGAACTGATTACTCGTTATCCCTTCTTGAACAAATACCTGCAGCGGGAGGAGCTGGGAAGATGGCCGACCCCGCTGGAACCGCTTCCGGAACTGACCCGCCACTTGGGCGGGCCGCCACTCCTGATCAAACGGGATGACCTGGCCCACGTTAGGTACGGCGGCAACAAGGTCAGAAAGCTGGAGCTGATTCTGGCCGATGCCAGGCGCAGGAGAAAGAAAGAGATCATCACCGCGGGTGGGCTCGGTTCACACCACGTGCTTGCCACGGCGGCGCTGGGCGGTGAAGTGGGGCTGCCAACACGCGGACTCTTTTTCTGCCAGCCGATCAATGCTCATGTGCGCGCCAACCTGCAGCTGGAACATGCTTATGGAACTAAGATGCATTTCGTCAGGGATTACGCGGGACTGGTCCGGGGTTACCTTGGGCTGTACCTGTCCGGTCTGGCCCGAGGGCGAGCACCTTATCTCCTTCTGCCCGGGGGATCATCCCCGTTCTCCACCCTCGGTTACCTCAACTGCGCGCTGGAGCTTCAGCGTCAGCTGAATGAACAAGGATTGCCTGAACCGGCGGCGATCTTTGTCGCCGCGGGAACCGGGGGGAGCGCCGCCGGACTTTTGGCCGGTCTGGCGTTGGCGGGGATGGAAACAACCCTTTACGCCGTGCGGGTGGTCCACCCTTCCCTGCTCAAACCGGCCGGGATCGTTAAGCTCGCCGGGCGCGCCTTGAACCTGCTTGCCTCGTGGGGTTTGGATACCGGGCACGCGGCAGATACACTGGCCGGACGCCTACGGCTGGAGGGCAGTTACCTGGGGGAAGGTTACGGTTTTACCACCTCCGTGGCGGCAGCTGCACTCGAACTGATCACGGAGCTCACCGGGATCAGTCTAGAAGGTTGTTACACCGGCAAGGCTCTGGCCGCCCTGATCGATTACTGCCGCGGCGGCACGGGAGCAGATCGCTCCCGCCCGGTGATTTTTATCAACACTTACAGCTCCACGCATCATGACCCTGAAGCCGTACAGGACTACCACGCTCTACCGCCTGAATTCTGGTGGTGCTTCGAAGCAGCCCCCCGGCAATGCCGCTGCGGGTTGATGAAACAAAACCGCTCTTTCTGCGAGGCCGTCCACAGCGGGCGTATCAACGATATGGCAAAGTAATCCTTTTCTCACCGCCTCCGAATTTTAGGCATAATAAAAGCACTCACCGTTTGGTAAGTGCTTTCTTTAGCTATTTGTTTTCAGTTTAGTTTATCGCATACTTATTACACCAAAATAAACAACGCAATTTGGTATATAACTAGACCCTGCGGCTTTGCTTAGATATCCACATCCCTTGCATTGCACAAGAAATGATTTATATTCTCGTCGAATTTGTAACTAATTACCCCCCCCCGCAATCAGGACAAGTGAGAGCCTGAATGTCTTCCTTGGCACCATCATACAGGATATCGT
>JBASYW010000006.1:0-4991 GCA_049277715.1 Dethiobacteria bacterium
GGGTGGGGGCGCTCTGAATGACAAAATAAATAATCGCCCCACCCGGCGGCTCGATGTTATCTTATTGGCCGCCTACCCCTACGCTGACAGGAAAAAAAGTGCCCCGGATGACAAGATAAAAATCAGGATGCCGGCCCTTTACCACCCCGATTCTTCCAATTTTTATATTTGACAAAATTATATGAATCTTGCTAATATTGATCCGTATGAACCAATCTGGAGAGAGGGTAGATAATAAAAATGAAAAACGGGTCGGGTACAGTTTATGACGATGTCCGAAAATGTGTGGATGAGGTAATCAGATACCTGGGTAAAGAGATCGTCTTCGCCATGCCGCTGGCCCTCGGGAAACCGATCCGGCTTATCAACGAGCTCTATCGGCGGGCCAAGGAAGATCCGGAGATCAACCTAAAGATCATCTCGGCCCTCGCTCTCGAAAAACCACCCGGCAGCCGCGAGGAAGGCAGCCCGTTGGAGAGAGCATTCAGGGGAACCCCGGACTTCGATTATTTACTGGACTACCGCGCGGGCAGAAAACCCGATAACGTAGAGATCTACGAATTTTATCATAAAGCGGGTGCCTACCTCGATCTGCCCGATGCCCAGCAGAACTACATCAGTTCGAATTACACGCACATGGCACGCGATTGTTTCGGCATGGGGCTTAATGTTTTCGGCCAGCTGGCCAGCCACAGGGAGATCGATGGTCGGATGATGCTCTCGATGGGCTGCAACACCGACACCGGCATCGAAATCCTGGAGATCTTTAAAAAGAAGAGGGCCCGGGGGGAGAAAGTGATCGCCATCGCCGAGGTGAATGAAAATATGCCTTTTATGTACGGCGATGCCCTTACGGAACCGGAAGCTTATGATTTTATTCTAAAAGGGCAAAATTTTGATTACGAGCTCTTCGGCACCCTCAAAGAAGCGATCAAACCGGCCGAGCACATGATCGGCATCTATGTCAGCACCCTGATCAAAGACGGGGGGACCTTGCAAGTGGGCATCGGCGCCCTCGGAGATGCCTTCGCCTCCAGTCTGATAACACGCCAAAAAAACAATGAGGTTTACCGGGAGATACTGCGCCGGACGGGGACCCTGGAACGATACGGAAAACTGATCGCCGCTTGCGGCGGTTCCGATCCGTTGAAACAGGGGCTCTACGGCTCTTCGGAGATGTTTGTGGATCCGTTTATCCCCCTCTACCGGAACGGGATCCTGAAAAGAAAAGTATTTGAAAGTATTCCTCTCATGAAACTGGTCAATGAGAACAAACTTTCCGCCGATAGCATCCCTGAAGATATCGTCGAAACCCTGATCGAAATGGAAGCGGTCAACCCCGTTTTAACGACCAAAGACTTCAATTTTCTCACGGAATTCGGCATCCTTAAACAAGGACTGACCTTGAAGGACGGTGCCATTGTCGATGGTGACGGCACCCGTTATGACGTGGACCTTAACTCCCGGAAGAACAGGCTCGGGATCAGAAAGCTGATCGGCAACAGGATGCTCAAAGGACAGATAATTCTCGGCGCCTTCTTTATCGGCCCCCGCTCCTTCTACAGAGCGTTGAAGGAGATGAGCGAAGAGGAAAGACAGCAGTTCGGGATGTCCGGGGTCAATAAAGTAAACCAGCTTTACGGCGGTGAAGAACTGAGATCACTCCAGAGAAAAGACGCCCGTTTTATAAATGCCGGCATGATGGCCAATTGCTATGGTGGGATCGTCTCCGAGCAACTTGAGAACGGGATCACCGTCAGCGGGATCGGCGGACAGTATAACTTTGTGGCCATGGCTCACGCCATTCCCGGAGGCCGAGTGATAATGATGATCAGAAGCACGAGGAACCACGGCGAAAAACTCCAATCGAATATCGTTTACAGTTACGGGGTCTGTTCGGTGCCCCGCCACCTGAGAGATATCGTCGTTACCGAATATGGTATTGCCGATGTGCGCGGTAAACCTGACCGGGAAGTCATTGCCGAAATGATCAATATCGCCGACTCGCGTTTTCAGCAACAACTGCTCAAAGAAGCCAAGGCCGCCCGGAAATTGCCCCCGGACTACGAGATCCCACCGCAGTACCGTCAAAATTACCCGGAAAGGATTGCCTCCTGCCTGCAACCTTTTCTGGAAGGGGGCTATCTGAAAAGCCACCCCTTCGGTACCGGACTGCCTGAAGACGATCTGTAAAAGAATTAATTGATAAGGATGCTCAAGCCTCAACCCATATTACACAAAGAAAGCCGCAGTCGCCGCCGCCGATTGCCGGTAAGAATCCCGGCAAGAAATTTATACAAGGGGATAATAGACACGGTTCAATGTGGGCAATCATGTCCGAAAATTGGTGGTTTTCTGCCGGTCAGGGGATGACCCACGCCCCCACGCCATAGTATAGAAAAATTTGTGCCGTATCCCCTCCTGCCATCCTCTTCTCCCGAGCAAGGCGATGCCGGGGATCTCGGCCCCGAAACGGAAAACGGCAAGTTATTCAAGAAGTATCAAATATCAGAGCAGTTCTTTTCTCAGCTGGTCCGCCGGGCAGGGAGAGAGATAGCCAAACGGGATGTCGAAGACGGTAAGGGCGCCGGTACGGCCTTCTTTCGCCAGCCTATGGACAGCCCGGGCATAGGCAACCAGGATACTTCCCGTGAATTCGGGGTTGCTCTCCAGGGTCAGCCCAAACTCGATTCTCTGCCGGTGGCCGGCCCCGGTTGTGCCCGTCCCGATGACCATACCGCCATGGGGCATGCCGGTATGATCTCTCTTCAATTCTTCTGCGGAGATGAAGTGCACCTCGGTCTCATAACCGGCAAAGTAAGCGGGCATATTTTTTATGCTGCTCTCGATCATCTTCAGATCGGCACCTTCTTCAGGAACAATGTAACAGATGCGCCGGTGTTTTTCGGCGGCAGCCAACTGCGGATTATCTCCCCTTCGGATCCGTTCCAGAGCTTCTTTCACCGGAACGGTATATTGGATCCCGTCCCTGACCCCTTCCACCCTCCTGATGGCATCCGAATGGCCCTGGCTAACCCCTTCCCCCCAGAAAGTGTAGCTCCTTCCGGCGGGAAGAACACTGGCGAATAGAAGCCTGTTTAAAGAGAACAGCCCCGGATCCCAGCCGGCCGAAATAAGGCTCACCGTCTTTGCCTCTCGTGCCACTTTATCGATCTCATCAAAATAAGCGGGAATCCGGGCATGGTTATCGAAACTGTCCACCGTATTGAAGAGGGCGGCCAGCGCCGGCCCCTGTTCGGGCAGATCCATGGCCGATCCCCCGCATAAGATCATTACCTCTATTTTCCCCACATAACTATGCACCTTCGATAGCGGAACCAGTTTCGAGGCCGACTTCCGTTCATAATCATCGACACCAACCTGCGCAGGATCCCTCCGCGTAAAGATCGCTTCCAACCTGAAATCCTCATTCCGGGAGAGTGCCTTCTCCACACCTTTTCCCAGATTACCATAACCGACTATCCCTATTTTTATAATCCGCTCACTCATGCTTCACCCCGATTAATTAAATATCACTTGCTTTATAGTTTAAATCATTTATAATGATTTTGGCAAACAAAAACAGAAGGCGGCATCAGGGGACGACCTGGCTCAAGCGTTGCCAATTTGAACAAGGCGGATATGGAACCACATCTCAGGACCCCATGGGGGGTTCACAGCCCTCATGCCCCTTGCACCATCAAGAGGAGAAAAAGCAATGATGATCCAGACGCAAAACGAGTGGAAATTCAGTTTCCGCTTCTGGGTGGCCGCCCTGGTGGTTGCAATTTTGGCCTGGGTTTTATATCAGCTTTTACCACTGCTGACGATGATCATGATTGCTTTCCTGCTGGTCTATGTTGTCCTGCCATTGGTAAATTTTCTGACCAGCATCCGGATACCCTATGCCATCTCGGCCATCAGCGCTTTTATCATCATCATGGCCGGCATCGGCCTCTTTATTTATTTTCTGATCCCCGGGATAGCCGAAGACATCTCCCATTTTATCAACTATACCTCAAATGATCTGCTCCCGTTCATCAACGAGATCATCGGTCGTATCGAACTGTTTGAATCTCGTTACAATATACAGATATCCCAGAATATCGCCTCCTACTTTTCTTTTTTTGTAGAACAGATTCCCAAGTACCTGCAAAATATGCTTTCCAATTTAAGTTCCTTCTCCATGAGTTTTTTTGCAGGGGTCTGGGCAGTACTCATGGTTGTCTTCATGATTCTATATATGCTCCTGTTTGCCAAAGACGCCCGACAGGAATTCTATGTGATCTTTCCCGAGAAATATCGTGACAATGTCCGCCATGTAGTCTCGGTGATCAACGAGAAAGTCGGTGCCTATATCAGAGGAACCGTGGCCAAGAGTATCCTGGTGGGAGTGCTCACCGGCGTCGCCCTCTCCATTGTCGGCCTGCCCTTTTCGTTGGTCCTGGGCGTGCTGGCCGGCCTATTGAATATAATTTTGGTGATCGGCCCTGTTCTGGCCGCTATCCCGGCGGTATTGATCAGTTTTGCCCCTAACACCCCCCACTTCCTGTTGGTAATCGCCATCTATCTGGTGGTGCAGGGGCTCGATTCCTTTGTCTTTACCCCTGTATTCCTGGGCAAAGCCGCGGACTTAAGCCCCCTCACCGTCATAATCCTGGTCGTGGCCGGCTCTCATCTGGCCGGAATAATAGGTATCATTATCTCCATCCCCTTGGGTGCAATCGTCAAAGTACTTTTCTACCACTATTATGTCCGCAAACTGGATAACAATCTTGCCGGGGAAGAAACTTAAAGCACCCCGGCATATAGATATTTAACCGGCAATGTAACAGTGCATTCCCGAACCCTTCCCTCCAATTTAATCCGGCCTGCCGGTCAAGATTAAAATGAGAGGAGAATGGGCTAATGTTACGTTTACCATGGGTTGAAAAAGCGTTGGGAAGGCACGACGGCGCAACCGGAGAAAAGGTGATGACCATATCGAGGGC
>JBASYW010000007.1:0-3173 GCA_049277715.1 Dethiobacteria bacterium
CACCTTTAATTACATATACTCTCGTGGCATCATCCGCAATTATCTGATCATAAAACGAATAAAAGCCATAGGCAGAGTTGGAGCCGGGAAATAATTTTTTTATATTCCCTTTGGTACCGGTTTTCTCCAATGATTCTACCAAGGTTATCCCTCCAATTATTTTCTAATCACGGTCGATAGAATCAATTAATACTATAATATGCGTTTTTTAGAATGATGGTCTAAAACAAAAGGGAAAATCATCTGCTTAACGAATTAATGGTATAGAAGGGAGGGGTTACACAATTGCTGCTCAAATTGCTGCAGGGTATATTTATTGGGGTATCTCTGGTTTTACCGGGGATGAGTGGAGGAACCGCTTTGATAATTCTTGGTTTTTACCATCGCTTTCTTGATGATATATCAAGATTGAAAATAAAAAAATATCTCCTGGTCGCCATCGGTGTCATTATCGGCGTTTTTGGTTGTGCTTTGACGATAACAAAACTTCTCTACTCATATCCAAACTATGTTGTAACCTTTCTGATGGGGATGCTGCTGGCCTCGATTATTTTGGTCTTAGCCCCTTTAAAAGGAAACAGATTAAATATCTTCTATTTATTATTCGCCTTCGTTGGTTTTGCTCTCGCTTGGATAATTGTTGGAGATCCATTGGTTCAGATCAAGGAGACAGCGGATCATAATGTGTATTTTTTGTTTGGCAGTGGGATTATAACCGCAGCAACGATGCTTCTTCCGGGTGTATCAGGCAGTTCACTTCTAATTTTGCTTAATCTGTATGATGAATTATTGAATGCAGTTGTCACCCTGAAAATCTGGCCCAAGCTGATTGTTTTTTCGCTGGGATTATCCATAGGAATCATCTTGTTTGCAAGAATAATTACCATACTTTATAGAAAATACAAGGCGCCGGTCTCCCTGTTTCTCGCCGGATTACTTTTTGGATCCACAAAAGCCCTTATCCCTGAAAAATATGATATATATCTTATAATTCCCCTGCTCGCCGGATTTCTACTGGTTCATCTTTTATCCCGTACCAAAAGCCAATTTGAATAAATACTTACTGCTTTCCGGACTTCGATTATCTCCAATAGGTAACTCTGACCTTGTCTTCAGCGATATCAAGATACACTTTTATATTTGAGTACGTGGAATCGAGGCGATAAATACGATCTCCGATCCTGATTCTGGATCCTTCATGCACCTTGCCTAGTTTAATACTGTTATTTTCGGGTACATGCACCAGGCCATGTGATATGGAGGTCCCCGGGCTACCCAATTCACCAATAACTACGTTATCACCGGCCTCTATATTACCGCCTCTGAACAATCTTTTAACTACGACCTTCCCGCCGCATATAAAAGTGGAATTATAAGCCCCGGGCCCCTCCACGGTAATATTGCCCGTGCATTCAAGATTGCTGTTCTGTACATATTGGATGTTTATATCTGATTTGGTTTCGGCAATAGCCAGAATGATAATCAGTGCCTCATCAACCAAACGATACATCTTTTTCAGATATTTTTCGTTTTTGGCCTGCTCCCAGCCGCTATCGAGGAAGAAAGACAACAACTCATTGATACGATCCATCGCGTTTGAAGGAGGCAAAAACTCCGTTTTTTCCGTAAGCATCTTCCTGATCTTTTCCATGAGCTCGTTCACTTCCGGAAATTTCGATTGCAGCAAGGTATTCAAGATATATGGATATTTCTCTACAGGGAAATCACCCCTCTGTTTTAAGGCGGTGGTAATCTGATCCAGATTTTCCACAGCAACCTCCAGTGAAACCCTCAAAAACTCCAGTATTTCGGATAGCTCCTGACAAAGCAGTTGAAGTCCCCCTGCGCGGACTTTGCAATTAATGCAGTTTCCGAGGATATTTACATCTCCTCCTCCGATTATCTTCGCCCCCGCAGTATTCCTGGTGACTACTATATCCCCATCCGCAAAAGCAGTCATTCCTTCTTCTACCGATCCCTCTATCTTTAAATGCCCCTGAAATTTGACGTTTCCACTCTCCATGCTAACATCATTATAGTGGACATAATACTTTTCAATATAAACGACATCCTCCCGCCCCTTCTTGATCACAGGGCGCCCCTTGTCGGTTGCCACTACCTGTCCGCGGTCCGCACTTAAAGCTGCACCTTCCTTGCAAATCACCACTGCTTCTTTAACCGGAGTAGGCAGGATTTCTTCCCCGGTAACCCTGCGTCCCGGCGCTCCTTCTTCGGGGGGATGAATAATCGCCAAAATATCTCCTTCACTGACCTGGGGGATATTATAGCGTTCACGATAGTCAACCCTGGCCTCATCTTCTTTATAGGCGATAAGCTCTTTTTTTGTTTTGATCAGATATTCAACATATCCGTCTTTGCCTTCTTCCATGGGGTCCCCTCGTGCTATCGTTCTGGTAATGGTTTCCCATGATTCGGAAAGCTCCAAAACAACATCCATGTCTACACCAAAGACCACCTGTTCTTCCTCAAGCGCCTTCATGATCTCCTCTTGAGTAATACCCCTGGTAACAGTTTTAATTCTGTCCGTGCCGATCTTTAAAACATTCAAGGAGGGCTGATCCAGCAGTTCATGAGTTATTTTGATTTCCGGGGTTACCTCTGCCTCGGCAGTCATACCATCTCTGGATATGCTTATTTTTATCTTGGGGGGGATAAGTTCCTCTACAAGATTTATTTCGATTTTATCCTCGGCATAGATATATTGCTTCTCCTTCACTATCTCCCCATTAACCACAACATCTGCGCCTTCACCGGGAATTAAAAGTACCGCCTTACCCTGTCCACGGGGACTGGTAATCTGAAGAACTCCATTACTGACCTCGGCCATCCCGTCAATATTAACATCTTCATTGTCCTGGTTTAGATCTTTACCATTTTCAACCATGACACCCGCTCCATCCTCAAATTGATAATATAATAATATATATTTATAGACTCTAACTAATCATACTACATTACTCTATACGTTACAATAACTTTACATTAACACACTAAACACCGGAGATTGCAAGTTTAACTGCCTTATAGTATTTCCCAGAGACTCATTTTTGTTTTAAGCAGCCATATCGTTTGCCGACTTATATCCATGCATCCTCCTGGGATAATTGTTTATCCAATGCTCAACTCTTCGTATATCTTTTTGCTTAAGCTTT
>JBASYW010000008.1:0-4323 GCA_049277715.1 Dethiobacteria bacterium
AGGGCCGGATCCGCTCCCGGACCCCCCGCCGCTTCCCGAACCGCTATCGCCTCCCCCGCCACCACCGCCTTCTTTTTCTTTCCGGTCATCATGAACTTTTATCTTGCCCATGAACATCTCCATTCCCGATGCCTCGATAGCACTGTATAAATCTACGAATAAAAGGGTATTGAAGATCGATTTTTCCAACTGGATAGAGGCCATCTGTTTGTCAAGCCCGGCCGCACCCGTTTCTTCAAGAGGATAATCAGCCTCCATAAGTTTGCGGATATCCCCCTGGACCACGGCGGGACGGGCGATGAGACGAATCAGCCTTTTACGTTCAAGCACATCAAAGACTTCTTTCACTCCACGGCGGGCCGCCCTCTCCGAGAAGAGGACTATGCGGTTGTGCCCCCAGAAGATCTCCCGGCTGGAACCCTGTGCCAACGCCCGCATCGCCTCAAAAGGTGTCTTCCCGTAGGACGAGATCACTTGAAAAGGCTTCTGCTCTCCGGGACTTCCGCCCAAACCGGAAGTCGTTCCCATGGGGTTGGCAATCTGGACAATAATATTAAAAAGGTCCCTCTTTTCGTCATAATCAATGCCCATGGCCAGGACAATGGCCAAACTTTCAGGTTCACGCAGGTTCCAGCACCCCGCCAACAATGATGAACATATTATCGCCACCGCTATCAAGGCCGCCGCAATTTTTGTGCACATCACAGCTTCCTCCGTCTCAGCAGATAGGCCCCCCACAATATGCCAAAAGGTACCACGATCAGCCCTATCCCATAGGGCACGAAAATATCAGGCCGGAAAGTTTCTTTGATATCAAAAATATTTTTATTGGAATGCATGGAAAGCGTGATCCATATCACCGCCATGGGAGCAATCAGCGGACGGTAATCCTTTAGCCCCAGAATCTGGGAGAGGCCTCTGGCCCCGCAGAAGATAATGATGGCCAGCTCGATAAAGAGACCAAAACCCCAGGTGGCCACGGCAAATATCTCCACCCTCTCCAAAAATTTGCTGAGTAAGACCGTCCTGATCATACCAAAGAAAGGATACAACGTTCTTGAGGCCTTGTGCGGACCAAGGATAGCCACGGTAACGATGGCCGTTAAAACAATGGCCAGGGTGGAGAAGGCCAGAGACCATAGGGCCGTGTTCAGAGCCTTCCGTGGTTTGGTGACGGCAGGGGCCAGTATCGCCAGGACCAGGTAATTGGCAATCATGGCCGTGATAACGGCACTTCCCCCCAGAACCGGCAACATGCCGCGGGCCAGGACCGGCTCCAAATTATGAGACAGGGAGATTACCTGGGGGAGGGGGATGGTCAAGCTCAGTACAATCATCAGTAAATAAAACGGAAACAGCAGATCGGCGGCACGGCCAATAGCTTCAAGGCCATGATAGGCGGCAACAGCCGCTACGATTACCATCGAGGCAACAACAAAAGTGGGTGGTGATTCCGGAAGAAAACCGGCAATCAGCGCTTCACTGTAAATACGCACATCTATGGAGGCCATATCCAGAAATCCCCATAGGAATACGAGGCAGATCACCCGTCCGGGCCAGGTGCCGAGCAATTTCTGACTGTACTCGATAACGGTCATCTCCGGAAAATGAAGTCCCAGCTTCCCGATGATGATCACCAGTATCGAGGCCGTGAAAAAAGATACGATCACGGACGCCCACGCATCCTGGAAAGCATTGTAAACCGTTACCACCGGCGGCAGAATGGCTAAAATAATCGTGGTGCGGATCATAAAAAGAATAAAGAACAGCTGGCGGTTGGCAATTTTTGTTACGTGCATCTTCTAATCCTGATCTTCTTTTGTTATATACTGATCCTTGTAGGGAAGGGACTCCTGCCCCCCCGGCTGGCGTAGAGGTTCCCGTTCCCCCAAGAGTTGGGGGCGGGTCCGCATCGCCGGCCACCATACTCGCACAAAATCCTTCAGATCGCGGGTAATAAGCGGCGCCAACGGGCTCATGTAAGGGTACCCGAATGAACGCAGGGAGACAAGATGGATAATCAATAAAAGTATAACGAACTGTATGCCAAGCAGCCCGAAGATGGCAGCGATGACAACAAAAATAAACCTTAAGATGCGGATACTGATGCCCAGGGAAAATGAGGGGACCGAAAAACCGGCGATGGCCATGAGAGAGACCACAATTACCACTATCGGTGATACCAGCCCGGCTCGTATAGCTGCATCCCCAAGAATAAGAGCACCGACGATGCTGACCGCCATACCGATAACTTTCGGTAACCGGACACCGGCTTCCCGCAGAATCTCAACCAGGATAACCATGATCAACACCTCGGCGGCAACGGGGAAGGGGACCCCTTGACGGGAGGCGATTATCCGCAGCAACAGTTCCGTCGGGATCATCTCGTGGTGAAAATTTATCATCGCCACGTAAAGACCGGGCAGAAAAAGGGATATAAACAAGGCCAGATAACGTATTATACGGATAAAACTTCCGCTCATCCACCGTTCATAATAATCATCCGGCGCCTGCAAAAACAAAAGAAAATTTGCAGGTGCCAGAAGCACGTGGGGAGTACCGTCGGTAAAGATGGCCACCCTTCCCTCCAGAAGTGCGGCACAGGTCCGATCCGGTCTCTCGGTCGGATAGACCAGGGGGAACAGGGTAAAAGGGGTATCGCTTATATATTCTTCCAGATAGCCGGACTCGAAAATTCCGTCTATCTCGATGCGCTGCAGCCGCTTACGTACTTCATTGACAAGCTCATCGGGCGCCAGCCCTTTGATATAAGCAAAGGCCACCTCCGTTTGGCTCAGATGGCCGACAGTTACTTTCTCAATCCACAGATGAGGTATCCGGATGCGCCTTCTGACCAGGGCGGTATTTGTGCGCAGGCTTTCCATAAAACCGTCACGCGCACCTCTGACCGTGAGTTCCGAATCGGGTTCCTCCAGAGATCTTTTCTCCCAACCCTTGGTATCACAGAGGAGCGCTTTGGGGGTACCGTCAAAAATAAGAGCCGTTTCTCCGGACGAAAGGCCGTAGAAAAGCTCGGCAACATTCTCAACTTCTTTAATCCCGTTAACCACGGCAAAATGTTCCACGGCGGCAGGAAATATCTGCTGTTTGGCTGACTGTAATTGGGATACCTTGGCGGTCTCAACCATCAGAACTTTGAGCGTTTCCTGCAGAACGGCATTCTCTATCAACCCCTCCAAATATATTATAACGGCCGCAACCTCTTGACCGGTCTTGAAGCGCCGTATGTTCAGGTCAGCGCTGGAGCCACAGACCTGCATGATCAACTTGATATTTTCATCCAGATCGGAGACCAGCTTCAACTTGCGTGCCTCGTCATACCTTTTGCTGATATCATGATTATCGTTAAAATTAATTCTCTTTTTTCTCTTGAACAGCCGGGTAAAAATGCTCATTTACTCTGTAAATCCTCTCCACAAGCGATTATGACAGTATAAGTTTTTCCTATAAAAACCTTACTATACCTTCTGGAGAAGTAAATTGGCAGGCACACCAATGTCAAGGGTACAGGTTCCCTGACATCAAAAATATTCTCTAAACTTACAATGCTGCATGGGGATAGGCCCACAACAGACCTATGATCTATATGTGGCAATTTATGCGGGTGTATTCGGCTTGGTTTTGGAAATGATCTCACCGATTCGTATTATGATAAAGATATGGCCGATGCCATCCTGAATACTGCACTTGTTATAAAACCGGGCACTCCGGCCGAAAGGCTAGACGCCGGCCAGGAAAGAGGTGAAAATAGCCTGTGAGGCATGATCCTCCATCGTCTCCGGATGCCATTGCACCCCCAGGATAAAAGTTGAATCTGTTCCTTCGATGGCCTCGACGATCCCGTCCGCAGATCTGGCCGCAACAGCCAAACCGGCGGGTATATCACGAACAGCCTGGTGATGAAAACTGTTTACCTCTAAAATCGATCTCTTGACGATTCTATGCAGCAGAGTTCCTTCCGCTACTTCGATACGGTGAGAAGGGTAACGGCGGGGGGCCCTCTGCATATGCTGGATGTGGTTGGAGCACTGCGTGTTGATATCCTGAAAGATCGTTCCGCCGGCGGCGATGTTGATGATCTGCATCCCCCGACAGATGCCCAGAAGCGGTATATTACGAACCAGGGACTGCCTGGCCAGATATAATTCCATCTGATCCCGCGGCGGGAAAATTTCACCTTGCCCGGAAAGAGGCTCCTCATTTAAAATAAGGGGACTGACATCGCCGCCGCCGGAAAGAATAAAACCATCAAATCGTGCCATCAAATAAGGCCAGAATTTTTCTTCAAGGTGTGGAATCAGC
>JBASYW010000009.1:0-7759 GCA_049277715.1 Dethiobacteria bacterium
GTTATACATTGGACCGATGCCCCTGAACGCTATTCTGCCATAATGGTTTTTGCGGTGAGTCTGGTAGGGCTGCTTATCGGCTCCCGGATTACGGGGAAAAGAGTTGGAAGCAGGGGATGGCTTAACGGTGGCATCGTAGGATTACTTTATGTGGTGTTGGTGCTGGTTCTGGGTTTTATCTTTATTGATAATTTTACCTTTGGTTTTGGTTTTGTAAGTAAGGTGTTTCTGGGTTTTATTTTCGGAGCATTTGGGGGCATCTGGGGCGTTAAAAGCTGATTGTTGTTTTTTTAAAAAGAACAATAAACTACTCTACACATAATCGGAAGAGGAGTTTTTGTTATGGGATTAATCATCCGATCTCCGGTGATAACCCCTTTATTTTTGGGGGAGGTTATGGTATATTTGATATGCGAACATATGTTCTATATAAAAATTCGGAGATAATTGCAATTAAATGAAAAATCGAAAAATCCTGCTTGTCGATATGGAGTCTTTTTATGCCAGCGTAGAGATTGTTTCCAACCCTTCTCTGCAAGGGAGACCGGTAGCCGTATGCGGTGATCCGGAACGGCGCCGTGGTATTATCCTGGCGGCAAACAAAGAGGCCAAAACATGGGGCGTAAAAACAGGAATGTGGCCGGGTGAAGCCAGAAGGCGATGTCCTTCAATTGTGTTTGTAAAACCGCATATGAAACTTTATATTGATGTCTCTCTGGCCATTACCGATATACTTTCACAGTTTACCGATCGGCTTTTTCCTTATTCCATAGATGAGCAGTTTCTGGATATTACCGGCTGTGAGAAGTTGTTTGGGGATCCGTACACGACAGCCCTTTCTATTATTGATGCCATCCGGAGAGGAACCGGTATTAACTCCAGGGTAGGGATTGGCGGCAACCTGCTTCAGGCCAAGATGGCCTGTGATCAGTTTGCCAAGAGAAAGGAAGAGGGTGTTTTTGAGTTATCCGCCCAAAATTATGCCGGGTTCGTCTGGCCTCTGCCGATCGGGGATCTATTCGGGGTGGGGAGACGGATGGAATACAATCTGCAGCGGATGGGGGTTAGAAATATCGGGCATCTTGCCGTTCTGCCCCGAGAAACCCTTAAGCGCCGCTGGGGTATAAATGGAGAGGTTCTATGGCTCAATGCCCATGGCATTGATTATTCAAGGATTCAGACTTCCCCGGCTGAAGAACAGAAAGGGGTGGGCCACTCCATGACCCTGCCCCGGGATTACCGGAAGATAGAAGAAATTGAGACGGTTTTGCTTGAGCTGGCGGAAGAGACCTGTTACCGGGCAAGATCTATCCGCAAGGTCGGCCGGGTTGTGCACCTGTACTGTCAGGGGGCTGACTTTAATTCGCCTACAAGTTTCTCCCGTCAAAAAACATTGTTTGAACCCAGTGCCCAGGCGATGGATATTTACCCTTCGCTACGGGAATTGTTTAAAACACATTGGGATGGAAGGGCCATTCGTAGACTGGGAGTTACCCTTTCGCAACTTGTGGATGCAGATCGGATACAGCTTTCTTTTTTTAAAAATAAAGAGAGGGAGATGAAACTGGGAAGGGTTATGGATGACATAAGGCAACGTTATGGCCCAACCGGTATATTCCGGCTCTCTTCACTTACTTCGGGGGGCCAGTTTTTGGAATGCTCCACAAGAATAGGGGGCCATGAACGATGAGTAAAAAGATGTATAAACAATTTTCCTGCAACCGTATGATGTTACATGAACATCGGACAGGGTTATCTTTGCAATTAAAAAAGATGCAGAGAGGGGAGGGAGGCGAAACCTCTTCCATTGATGAACAGCATCTGGAGGAATTTGAACGTCTGGTGGACGAATCCATGAAATCGGGGATGCAGGTTACCTTAAGCATCGCGGACAAAAAAGGCGCGGGTTTTCGTGTCATCAAAGGGATTGTTAAAAATAAAGATATCCGCAAGGGAGAGATACTGATGATTACCGAGAGAGGGGTGGAGAAAACGGCTGTTCGCTATATTTTAAAGGTTGAAAGCTGATCCTGTGGGAAATGGTCGAAAATAGTATACCTCACGAGAAAAAAAGATGGTATTATAATTATAAAAAAATAATAAGCGTATAAGTTGGAATCAACTGATGGTGGTGATAAATAATGGATGTAGAGGATTTGCATAAGAACATGGACCGGCCCGATTTCCCTTACAGACGAAAAAGCAAAACCTCCGCCCCTACCTGGTTTTTAGTTGTAGCGGTGCTGGTGTTGGTTGGCATTGCCGCCATGATCATGCTGAAGGTTGTACCTCTATTCGTCAGACCGGGCGGAAAGACCATAACCTATCGGGGCATGGTGTTTGAAGGGGAGGTGGAAGATGGGGTGCCTCAGGGGAGAGGGGTGCTGACCATAGATGATAAGGTTGTATATCAAGGCTGCTTTCAAGTACTGGCTTTTAACGGTATCGAGTATCTGGGTGAAGTTAAAAAAGGTGAGCCTTACGGAAATGGGGTGTTGATCTTCGAGGAACTTCCCTGTTTTCACAGTCCGAAAATCAGAACGGTCACCTATCCGGAGATGAAATATATTGGTGAGTTGCAAATGGGGGTGCCCCATGGAAGTGGAGCACTGATCAACAATAACGGAGATCTTTATATCGGGGCCTTTGAAAAAGGCCTGATGCATGGGCCGGGCACCTTCTTGAAAGCAGATGGGACCTGTTATAAAGGTGCATATAAAAACAACAAGTGCGAAGGGCAGGGAATATTGATGATGCCCGATGGAATACAATATAGCGGCGAGTTCAAGGAAAACAGAATGCATGGAGAGGGGACACTCATTTTCCCCGATGGAGTGGAGCAGTATGGAAGATGGGAGAATGGCGTACTCCAGTAAAAGCAAAATATATAGGAGGCGATCTACATGAGAAAAATCAAAAACGTGTTTCTGGTACTTGTTGTTTTATTGTCGCTATTTATATGGTGGCCCAACAGAGCAGCTGCCAACGGGGTTAATTATGGCGATGTTAACAATGACGGAAGTATCAATGTCAATGATGTTATCCTGGTTTTGCAGGATGTTGTTCAATATAAAAAGATTAATGAAATATACGGCAGTGAAGGTTCCCGCCGGGCCAAGGTGAGCATCGGAAAGAAAATTGAGGTCGGGGATGCGATATTGATATTGAGACGGATTGTGAACCTGATACAAAACTTTCCCATTGAACAGACGTTGTTGACCGGCCCTGCCCCGGTCATCGGTAAAACAGGCTCAACAATGGGTTAAAAATCGAGGGGAAAGCTTTTACCACCAAAGGTTTATCGATATCGCTCCCGTCTACTGGGAATATGGAGAACAGACCGGTATCAGGCCGGAAGTGCTCTACGCCCAAGCGGCCAAGGAAACAAATTTTGGCCGATTTACCGGCAGGGTTCAGCCTTCACAGAACAATTGGGCGGGTATAAAAATAGCCAATCCCTCCGGAGATGAGACCGAAGACCATGAATCTTTTGCCACCCCGGAGGATGGGGTACGAGGGCATTTCAACCATATGAGCGCATATATACATGGAAATTCCAGGCCGCCCATCGGCGAACCTCATCCACGTTACAGTGTCGTTCTTACAACCTCCTGGGCCGGCACTGTCTGGTATGTTGAAGAGCTTGGAGGTCAGTGGGCCCCCGATCCCGCTTACGGGCAAAGTATTGTCGATAACTATCTTCAAGGTATTCTAACCACACCATTTCCATAAAAGAGTTAATCTCACAGAAAATTGTGATAATTGTTGACAAATCGGTTCAGAAGTGTAATAATTATAATAAAGGATTAACTCCATTTTGCAGATTGATGAATAAGTTTGATGAAGCAAGGTGGGTGGTGGGCATGCCTAATATTTTAAACATTGTTCTGGTCATTGTGTTTTTTATGAGTTTAACTTTACTGATCAGAAAAATACTGCTCATGGAAATTTCGGAAAAAACGGACCGGGAATAAACGGACTTAATAATTGAATACTTGAAAAGGAAGTATCACGGTACTTCCTTATTTTATTGGTACAATTGTTTCATGGAAAGCACTTTTTCGTCATCCTTCGCGACCACTGTTTGCATAAACCTGAACGTTCCTGTTCTATCCTGATATTGAAAGTATTATTTTTATCATCTTAATGATAAAAGCGGTGGTTAAGATCCTTCGGTCGCTTCCGTTGGCTGCTTCCTCAGACGGCAACGGGAGGGCACTTCCTTGCCAATGAAAAAGAGGGGTGACATTTTCCCTGATGAGTTGTACCATGACATTAACACCCGCTATCTACGTTTCTTGCAATGGAGTAAAGTTTATAATAAAATAATCTTGTTATCTATTTTCAATTTGGGATCTGGAGGAAGCTAAAATGGAACGCTTTCATCTTGGTTTTATCGGTTGCGGGACAATGGGGTCTTCGATAATCAGGGGTATTTTACAGAACGGTATGATCAAAGATCGGAATGTATGGATCAATGATCTTGATGCCGGTAAGACCGCACCGTTTGAAAAAGAGTTTGCGGTTAACATAGCGGCTGATATTTCCGAACTTTGCCGGAATAGCGACATTATCGTGATAAGTATAAAACCGGATGGTTTCAATTATCTTCTTCAAGAGCTCAGGGCTTATCTTGAAACAGATCAGGTTATCGTATCGGTTGCAGCCGGTATCAACACTGCTTATATAGAAAAAATACTGGGCAAACAAAGAGTGATAAGGGTGATGCCCAATACGCCCTGTCTTATCGGAGAAGGGATGATGGCTCTTGCAGCGGGGAAATATGCTCTACCCGATGATCCGGCCATTATTGAAAAGATCTTCAAGCCATTGGGGCTTACCGTGCGAATTTCCGAAACCAAAATGAATGCGGTTACAGCCTTGAGCGGTAGCGGCCCGGCTTATGTGTTCCTGTTTATTGAGGCATTGGTGGATGGCGGGGTCAATCTGGGCCTTGATCGCCGTATAGCGACCAAGCTGGCCTTGCAGACGTTGCTGGGTTCCGCCAGAATGGCTGAAAAAATGGATTTTAGTATCTCCGATCTCAAGAATATGGTTACTTCACCCGGCGGTACGACCATGGCCGCCCTGAAAGTATTTGAAGAAAATGCTTTTCGGGGTACAATCATCAATGCTATGGCCAGGGCGGCCGACAGAGCGGAAGAACTGGAAGATAAATAAGCTCATAAATTATAAAGGAGCCTGGAGTGAATTGATCAATCGTACCGACGGCAGATATGGGGATATTAATGCCGCCAAGACCGTGGTTATAAAAATAGGTACCCGTCTTCTGACGGATTCAACCGGAAAACTGAATTTGCCATATATAGAAAAACTCATTGAGGTTATTACCGCAGTTAAAGGTAAAGAGAGAAATATTATCATCGTCTCTTCCGGGGCTATCGGTGCAGGGATCGGACGTATGAATATGGAACGCAGACCGGTTACGATTCCTGAAAAGCAAGCTGCCGCAGCGGTGGGACAAGGATTGCTTATCCAGCATTATGAGAAGTACTTCGCCCGATACAATCTCCCTGTTGCCCAGATTCTGCTGACCAGGGAAGATCTCGTCAGCAGGCAGAGATATGTGAATGCACGCAATACGATCCATACCCTCCTTCAATGGGGTGTAATTCCGATTATCAATGAAAATGATTCGGTTTCCGCAGAGGAGATTAAATTTGGTGATAATGATCGCTTATCTTCTCTGGTATCATGTCTAATAGATGCCGACCTGCTTATAATTCTGACGAATATAGACGGCCTTTATGATGCTGATCCGGCCAGGAACGATAAATCCAAACTGATACCTCTGGTGGAAAATATCACACCGGAGATCAAGAAGTGTGCCGGCAATACACGCGATGAGCTGGCCACAGGAGGGATGATCACCAAAATACAGGCTGCCCAGATTGCTGTAAAATCAGGGATCAACATGATTATCGCCAACGGAACCGACCCCCAAAACCTGTTTCGTATTTTTGCCGGGGAAGAAGTAGGCACCTTATTCGTGGCCAAAGATCATGGTCTGAAACAACGTCAGCGCTGGATAGCTTTTGGGCGTGTAATTAAAGGTGAACTGATAATCGATGACGGTGCCAGAAATGCCTTGCTTGCCAATGGAAAGAGTCTTTTGCCTGTGGGTATTGTAGGGGTAAAGGGTGATTTTGCGCGTGGGGATCTGGTCATCGTCAGTGATCTGAAGGGGAAAGAGGTCAGTCGGGGACTGGTAAATTACGGATCGGCGGAGATCAAGAAGATCATGAGTCAACCGAGCTCAATGATAAATGAGGTTTTAGGGTTTTACCTGGAAGAAGAAGTGATCCACCGTGATAATATGGTTATTAAAAAGTAAATAAAGAAAGGAGAGGATCAGATAATGGTTTCTGAGATAAAAGAATTACTGAAATCGGCAAAGCAGGCCTCATATGTTCTGGCGGCCGCCTCTACCGAGACCAAAAACAAAGCTCTTGATGCGGTGGCGGAGGAACTAAAAAAGCAGGAGAAGAAAATACTTGCCGCCAATAAAATCGATCTGGAAAATCTTCAAAAAAAAGAAGGGTATAACGAAGCATTTTATGATCGACTGCTCCTCAACTCCCAAAGGATTGAGGCCATGGCTGAAGGAATCAAAGATATCGCCGCTTTGCCCGATCCGGTAGGAGAGATTGAATCCATGTCCCGCCGCCCCAATGGGCTGCTGGTGGGAAGGATGCGCACGCCGCTGGGTGTGGTAGGTATAATCTACGAGGCCAGACCCAACGTCACCGTTGATGCCGCCGGGTTATCTTTAAAATCCGGAAATGCGGTCGTACTTCGTGGCAGCTCGGAGGCGCTGAATTCCAATATAGCCCTGGTTGAAGTTTTAACGGATGCACTTGGATCTTGCGGAATTCCTGAAGGGAGTGTGATCTTGATCCGGAATACGGATCGGGCGGCGGTACGTGAATTGATGCGCATGAATCGGTATCTTGATGTTTTGATCCCCAGGGGGGGGCCGGCTTTGATTCAGACGGTGATTGAAAATGCCACCGTCCCGGTTATCCAGACCGGAGCAGGTAATTGCCATACTTATATCGATAAGAATGCCGATGCAGAGATGGCCATTTCAATTGTAGTTAATGCGAAAACCCATCGCCCCGGTGTATGCAATGCGCTGGAAACTCTTCTCGTACATGAGCAGATTGCGGATAAAGTATTACCACCCATCATCGACTCATTGATTGCCAACCATGTTGAAATCAGGGGGTGCGAACTTACCCGGAAGTATCATGAAGCGGTAAAGCCGGCAGACGAGGAAGATTGGCTTACCGAGTATCAAAGCCTTGTACTGGCCATCCGTATAGTTCGTGATATGCAAGAAGCTATAGATCATATTCATGAATATGGTACGGGACATTCGGAGTGCATCGTTACCAAAGATTATCATCGTTCAAGGGAGTTTCTGCAACTCGTGGATGCGGCGGCTGTCTATGTTAACGCCTCGACACGATTTACCGACGGCTTTGAATTCGGCCTTGGCGGCGAGATGGGAATCAGCACCCAGAAACTTCATGCACGAGGACCAATGGGGTTAAATGCCCTTACCGGACTAAAGTATATTGTTTTTGGTGACGGTCAGATAAGGTCATAATATTTTCTGCCCCTGGAGCCTATATCGTTAATCGGTGTGGATATTTGGGAGAGGAGTAAGGACATGAAGAGATTTCAGGATAATTTAAACGAATCCAACATAATGTTGGTTGATACCACTTTAAGG
>JBASYW010000010.1:0-1846 GCA_049277715.1 Dethiobacteria bacterium
GCACTGCAGTCGGCATTGAGTGCCAAGGTGCGCGATAATAAGCTTTTGGTAATCGAAGATTTAAGCATGGAAAAGCCTAAAACCAAAGAGATCAAAAAAATACTTGAAAAACTGAAAGCGCATCCACGAGTCCTTTTGGTTACGGCTCAGCCGGATTTAAATATCATTAAATCAGTGCAGAACCTTCAGGGGATAAAAGTGATCATCGCCCATCAGCTCAATGTACTTGATCTTCTAAATCATGATTATCTGATCATGACCAGGGAGGCGCTCCGGCGAACCGAGGAGGTGTTTTGCGGGTGAAAAGTGCACGTGATATTATCATCAGGCCTCTGGTAACCGAGCGTACCACGGATTTGATGGAGGAGAATAAATATACATTTATCGTCAATAAAAAATCCAACAAAATTGATATCAAGAGAGCTGTGGAAGAGATATTCGGGGTTCAGGTTGAATCGGTTTATACCCTTAATTTTAAAGGAAAGAAACGCCGGCTGGGCAGATACCCCGAGGGCTATCGCCCCGGCTACAAAAAGGCGATCGTCAAGCTGGCGGAGGGAAGTAAGCAGATTGAAATTATTTAAGGATATTTTAATTTACTAGATTGACAGGTAAAGGGGGGAAAAAAGATGGCTTTGAAAAAATTTAGCCCCACTTCTCCGGGAAGACGGTTCATGACCGTTTCCGACTTCAGGGAGCTTTCAAAAGATAAGCCGGAAAAATCTTTGCTCGTTCCTCTGAAGAAGAGGGCCGGGAGGAACTTGAAAGGGAAGATAACGGTTCGTCACCGGGGAGGGGGTTGCAAACGCCAATATAGATTGATTGACTTCAAGCGCAATAAAGATAATATACCAGCTCGAGTTGCCAGTATCGAGTATGATCCCAACCGTTCTTCAAGGATAGCTTTGCTGAACTATGCAGACGGTGAGAAGCGCTACATCCTTGCTCCGTTGGGTTTACGGGAAGGCCAGACGATAATGTCGGGTGAAAGAGTGGAGATACGCCCCGGTAATGCGTTGCCGTTGCGTTCGATCCCAGCCGGAACCTTTGTGCATAATATCGAGATGAAACCGGGCCACGGAGGCCAATTGGTGCGCAGTGCGGGAGGCGCTGCACAGCTCATTGCCAAGGAAGGAACGATGGCCCACGTCCGCCTTCCTTCAGGGGAGGTGCGCCTGCTGCCCCAGAATTGCAGGGCGACTGTGGGTCAGTTGAGTAATATTGAACACGAAAATATTACCATCGGCAAAGCCGGGCGTTCACGTTGGATGAGAAGAAGGCCGGCGGTGAGGGGGTCGGCGATGAACCCCGTGGATCACCCGCACGGAGGCGGAGAAGGAAAGGCACCTATTGGCAAGGAAAGTCCGGTGACCCCTTGGGGTAAACCGTCTCTGGGATATAAAACCCGGAAGAAAAATAAGGAATCAGATCGTTATATCATCAAATCCAGGCATAATTGATTGTAGCGAGGAGGATAGTAAAGATGTCTCGTTCTTTAAAAAAAGGTCCGTATGTGGAAGAGAAACTGATAAACAGGATTAGAAAGATGAATGAGAAGGGCGGCAAGAAAGTAATCAAAACCTGGTCCCGCCGATCAACAATTTTCCCCGATATGGTTGGGCATACCATCGCTGTACATGATGGTCGCAAGCATGTCCCCGTGTATATTACCGAGGATATGGTTGGTCATAAGCTGGGCGAATTTGCTACGACCAGAACATTCCGGGGTCATGGTTCTCATACCGAACGTTCTACGTTATTAAAGTAAGTTTTTATGGAGGTCAAGATAATGGAAGCGAAAGCAAAAGCAAATTATATAAAGATCGCTCCCCGAAAAGCACGGGAT
>JBASYW010000011.1:0-10744 GCA_049277715.1 Dethiobacteria bacterium
GAGAAGAAGATATCCCCGTATTGATTTCCATGGGGAGAGAGCATATCTATGTGTGGGAGAACAGGGAAGGTTATCTGCACGAGAACGAAGCTGCTGCAAGGCTGAAAAACATCGTAGCGGGGGAGGGCTTGAATTCCGGCCCGGTTAATGAAGGTAAGGTTATCTTCAGCGCTCAATATGACGGTCTGCTTAAAATTGATACCGAGCTTTTGCTGGCCATTAATATGCTCGGTGAGGTGATCGTATCTACCCTGCATAATAACTTCCCCGTAAAAAGCGGTCAAAAAGTCGGTGGAACGAGAGCGATACCTCTGCTCATAAATGAAGATATAATTAAAAAAGCCGAAGAAACTGTGGGGCAGCGGAAAATAATGCATCTGCTTCCTTATAAAAGGCTCAAGGTAGCTCTGGTAACCACGGGAAATGAGATTTGCAAGGGAATTGTAAAAGATAAATTCGGCCCCCTGCTGCAAGGCAAGATAGAGTCCTTCGGGTCCGAATTATTGGGGCAGACAATTGTTCCCGATCATGAGGGCGAGATTACCGCTGCCATAAAAAACTATCTGGATATGGGAGCCGATATGATTCTGTGCACCGGCGGGATGTCGGTTGATCCCGATGATCTCACCCCCTCCGCCATTGTAAAGGCGGGAGGAGAGATAGTATCCCACGGTGCTCCCGTTCTTCCCGGTTCAACATTTTTACTTGCATACCACGGGCAGGTACCCATACTGGGTCTTCCCGGCGGGGTAATCTTCTTCAAAACCTCGATTTTTGATCTGTTTTTACCTCGATTACTGGTTCAAGAGAGAATCACAGCAAAAGACATCGCCTTGCACGGGCATGGCGGATATTGCCTTGGATGCAGCAATTGCGTTTATCCTGTTTGTAGCTATGGGAAAGGTTGCTCTTAACATGATGGAAAGAATAGAGCTGGAAAAAGCCCGGCAATTAATCAAGGAGAGAGTCATTTTCACCGGGGCTGAAACGGTCGGCTTGCCGGAGGCGCATGGACGGGTGCTGGCGGAAAATGTATATTCACCCATGGACCAGCCTCCGTTTAACCGTTCACCGCTGGATGGATATGCTTTGCAGGCCGGAGACACGGAAGGAGCGGCTCTCCATGCGCCGGTGAGTCTGGAAGTTATTGATACAATTTATGCCGGAGGATATTCACGGAAAAAGGTAGCCGGCGGTTCTGCGATCCGGTTGATGACCGGTTCTCCTATCCCCGATGGAGCAGACTGCATAATCAGACAGGAGGATACCCGGGCGGATGCGGCGGGCCGGCAGGTTAAAATATTAAAACAGCTCCGCTCGTGGGATAATTATTGCTTCAAGGGTGAAAATTTTAAAAAAGGAGATATTGTTCTCTTAAAGGATAACCTGCTTAAAGCTGCCGAAATCGGGGTATTGGCCGGTTTGGGCATCGATGCAGTACCGGTGTACAAGAGACCGACTGCAGCGGTGATCAGTACCGGCGACGAACTGGTGGAGCCGGGGGTTGAGCTGGCGCCGGGGCAGGTATATAACAGCAATTATTATACCATTGCCTATCGTTTAAGGGAGTGCGGCGTAGATGTGGCTCCCAATATGAGCCTTGGTGATGATCACCGCGTTATTGAAAAAACCATCACCGACATGATTGACGAAGTTGATTTCATTATTACTACGGGGGGCGTATCGGTAGGCGAGAAGGATTTAATGATGGAGATCATGGAGAATCTGGGGGCGGAAATAATTTTCTGGAGGATCAACATCAAGCCCGGCTCTCCCGTCCTTTTCAGCGTATTGGCAGGCAAGCCTGTAATCAGCCTGTCCGGTAATCCCCTGGCGGCATCCGTTACTTTTGATTTGCTCCTATATCCTTTTTTAAGAGAAATTACCTGCAATAAATCGTTGGAGTTAAAAACCATGCAGGCAATATTACAGAACGATTTTCATAAAAAAAGCCCGATTCGGAGAGCACTGCGTGGACAATTGGCGCGGGATGAAAATGGAAAAGCGGTGGTAAAAATAATCGATATGGAACAATCTCCGGGCAATTTGAGAAGTGTACTGAACAGCAATTGTTATATTGATATTGAAAAAGGCTGTCCCGGCTTGAAACGGGGAGAACGGGTGAATATAATCACAATCATATAAAGATAAAGAGCCGCCGGGGAAGTGAAGCGCTATCTTCCTTTTAAGGGCTTGGCAGGATGGTAAAGACTTGCCCGGGCAACGGATGACCGTGGCCGTTTTTGGGTTATCCGGCCCGTCCGGATTTCTGTTTTTATCAGGAGTCGAAGTTATAACATGATTGCGAGTATTGACATTATTGGCTTTTATTGATACAATTCTGAAAGTATTCGAATTTTGAATTATTTGTGGTGCGTGAAGGGGGGTTGTTTGGCGAAATAAAGTTAGATAGGATATAATTGATATCAATATAGCGGATATTAAATTTTTTAGGAGGGGTTAGGTTTGAAGCTAAAACGTCGAGATTTTCTTAAGTTGGTGGGAGCGACGGGCGCCGGGCTGGCCTTGTCTCAGATGGGCTTTAATGTGGGGCCAATCGAAGCGGCATCAAATGAGTATAAAATCCACGGCGCCAAAGAATATACTTCGATCTGTAATTTCTGCTCATGTTCATGCGGTATGATCTGTCATGTAAAAGATGGAAAACTGATCAACCTAGAGGGAGATCCGGACCATATTATCAATGAAGGAGCACTCTGCAGCAAGGGGGCGGCCTGTTACGAAGTGGTCAACTCTCCCGAGCGTGTTAAAACCCCGTTGTATCGCGCCCCGGGCAGTAACCGGTGGGAAGAGATCAGCTGGGATACGGCCATTGAAAAGATCGCCCAGAAGATAAAGGATCTCCGTGATGAAAATTGGATTGCCGAGGAGACGGTAGGAGACGAAACCTATCCGGTAAACCGCACCGATGCGTTGGCCTTTCTTGGCGGCGCACAAATTAATAATGAAGAATGTTACTTATTTACAAAGATGGCCCGGATGTTCGGGTCACCATATTTAGAGCACCAGGCCCGGGTCTGACACAGTCCTACGGTCGCCAGTTTGGGGGCCTCATTTGGACGCGGTGCCATGACCAACCATTGGATCGATTTGAAGAATGCCAAGGCGTTTCTGATCGAAGGAAGTAATGCTGCCGAGAACCATCCCATGGCTATGAAATGGGTGATGGAAGCCAAGAATAACGGTGCCAAAATTATTCATGTTGATCCGCGCTTTACAAGAACTTCAGCGGTAGCGGATATTTTTGTGCGCATAAGGCCCGGAACCGATATCGCTTTCTTGAATTCCATCATCAACTATATCCTGACCGAAAAACTCTATGATGAGGATTTTGTGCTCAACCACACCAACGCATTGATGATTGTCAATGAAGAATTTGACTTTCGCAACGGTCTTTTCTCGGGTTATGATTCCGAATCACTGAGTTACAATAACAAATCCTGGGGATATACCCTTAATGATGAGAAAAAACCCGTCAGGGGGCAAAGCTTGGACGATCCAAGATGCGTGTTCAGTAAAATCAAAGAATTCTTCAAGCGTTATGACTTTAAAACAGCCTCTGCCATTACGGGTGCTTCGGAAGAAGAAATCAAGAAGGTTGCAGACACCCTGGTTGAATACCGTCCCGGAACAGTCATGTACGCCCTGGGGATGACCCAACACACCGTGGGCGTGCAGAACATCCGTTCCTTTGGAGTTTTGCAACTCCTTCTGGGGAACGTGGGGAAACCGGGAGCCGGCATCAACGCTTTGCGTGGTGAGCCCAACGTTCAGGGCTCGACAGACATGGCTTGCCTGT
Source organism: Dethiobacteria bacterium (assembly GCA_049277715.1). Lineage (GTDB taxonomy): Bacteria > Bacillota > Dethiobacteria > DTU022 > PWGO01 > JAAYSV01. The sequence continues at coordinate 3,821 of JBASYW010000011.1, forward strand.
TTGGTTATCTGCCCGGTTATCTGGGATATCCCAATCATAATGTTCAGGACATAAATACGTGGACAACCTCATCGGGCACTTTCCGCCGTACTTTCCTCATAAACCTGCTGAAGGCCTGGTTCGGTGAACATGCCCAGGCAGAAAACGATTATTGTTTCAACCTGTTGCCCAAGAAAAACGGGAAAGCCAACTATTCTGTATTCAGCTTCTTTGAAAAAGCTCTGGAAGGCCAGGTAAAGTTTCTCTTCACCGTGGGACAGAACCCCCTGGTTACCCAACCGAACCTTAATCTGGTGCAGGCAGGGCTTGAAAAAATGGAGATGGTAGTGGTTCAAGACCTGTTTGAAACTGAAACGGCAGCCTTCTGGGAAGAGCGGCCCGGGGTCGATCCCAAGACCATTGATACCGAAGTTATCTTCCTGCCGGCGGCGTCTTTCCTGGAAAGAGAAGGTTCTCTTATCAATTCCGGCCGGATGGTGCAATGGCGTTATACGGGCATTGAACCGGTAGGGGAATCCAAGCCGGATCTGGAGATTATTGACCTTATCTTTAGAAAGGTGCGGGAACTTTATGCCGGTTCTACCGATAAAAAAGACGAGATACTCAAGAAAGCCACATGGGACTATGATAATTCAGATAATATCACCTTTGCCGAAGAGGTCTTGAAAGAGATCAACGGTTACAACTTTGTAACCGGTGAGCTTCTCAAGGGCATCGGAGAACTGAAGCCTGATGGAACAACATCCTCCGGCTGCTGGGTTTATCCCGGAGTCTATGCCAACAACCAGAATAATACCAAGAGAAAGGACAACCAGACAGATCCGAGCGGTTTGGGCATCTATCCCGGTTTTGCATGGTCCTGGCCGGGGAACATGAAAGTGTTATACAACCGTGCTTCCTGTGATGCCAATGGCCGTCCTTATGACCAGGAAAGAGCAGTCATCTGGTGGGACGAGGGCAAAGGGGTCTGGACCGGATATGATACGCCGGACGTTCCCAATGCAGCTGATGGCCCTACTACTGCCAACGGAAAGCGGCCTTTCAGGATGTCCGGCGAAGGCGTCGGTCGCCTCTTGTCGGGATTCTATCAGGATCCTCTCCCCGATTCGGCATTGCCGCGGGATTCTTCCTCCACGCCGGCCGATGGCCCTTTACCGGAATTTTATGAGCCGGTAGAGAGCCCCACAACGAATATTTTACACCCGGAGGTACAATACAACCCCTGTGTGAAATATCCGCGTGTAGAAGGAAGACAGCCCATCGGGACAATAAAGGATTATCCCTATGTGTTATGCACATCCAGCCTTACCGAGCACTGGTGTGCGGGGTCGGTTACCCGTAACATCCCTTGGTTAAATGAGTTGTATCCGGAACCCATCGCTGAGATATCGAAAACTCTGGCTGATGAGCTCGGAGTTAAAAATGGCGAGGAGGTCAAGGTCTGGTCGGCGCGTGGCGAGGTAATAGTAAAAGCTCATGTTACCTCCCGCATGAAAAGGATGTTGATTGACGGCAAAGAGGTGGAAGTGGTATGGATGCCGTACAACTGGGGGCATAAGGGTTTGAGCAGAAAGCCAAGCACGAACTTGCTGACCATTGATGCGGGTGATCCCAACACTTTTATCCAGGAGACCAAAGCCTGTTTAATCAATATGAGCAAGGCATAACCATTATCCCTGAAGGGGCGGTTTATCTTTTTCGTAACCGTGTATGAGTTTCAGGATAGATGCTATCCGTGCTGTTTATGGAACAACAGTGAGCAGATTCGGGGGCAGGCCTTTCAGGTTTGAGGCCTGTCCCTGATTATTGTAGCAAAGGAGGTTTTAAATTGGGCGATTTGGATGCAGCGATCAAAGACTGGGTAAAGAAGCACCCTTATCTCAAGGAGATTGCTCGGTTACAGGAAACGATCGAGGCGGTGATTGAAAACAACGATGCCCATGCACGTGAGGTTATTGCCCCTTATGTTCCGGGAGAACATGTTTTGGACGAGTTCAAGAGGGGGATTCCAATTCTTAAAGCAGAAGAAAGCCGCGAAGACATCATCAAGGACGCGGAAAGCCTCATCATAAAAATGATCGATGCCTTGGTTACCGCATCCTTGCCGGATCAAATCATCACCCAATCCCTGCAGGCCAAGACGGTATTCACAGAGAAAGCGGATCTGGCCGGCCGCCTTGTGGCCGAGGTTATTAGGGATAACACCGTTAAAGATAGCAAGAAAGATCTGGGTGAAGTTAGCGAAGGTTTTCTTTTGTTTCTGGCATGGAGTGCCCTCTCATATGCCCTGGAACCCTTGAAAGAGAAGGTGTCGGCGTTGTCGGAAGAGCATCCGTGGCGGAAAGGCTACTGCCCCGTCTGCGGCCAGCTTCCGGCTATGGGTCAGCTGGTGCGTACGGAAAAAGGCCGGGAACGGGACCTGGTGTGCGGGTGCTGTCAAATGCGGTGGCGTTTCAGGCGGCTGGGGTGTCCCTATTGTGAAAATAATGATATGAAGTCATTGGAAATAATCGGACTGGATGAGGAGCCGGATCTGCGTATCGATACATGCAAAAAATGCAAGGGCTATCTGAAAACTTATACCGGCGAAGGACAAGAACAGGTGGCGCTGGCCGATTGGTCAACTTTGCACCTTGATATGATTGCAAAAAAGCACGGTTTTAAACGGATCGGTTACCGGATGTACGGGGTTTAGGCAAGAGGGTAGATCATGTGTATATCAGCCATGGAGAGTAAATCCATGTCGGAGTGGGTAACGGGGCTCGGGTAAGGTATCTACTCTTTATCTGCGTTCATATGATGCCGTCTCCCGACACAAATGCCTTGATAACGGAAAGCTTATCAACATGACAGGCGGTGTAATTATTGTTCTACATCCGTAATTTACCTTTTTCCCTTTGCCAACCATCAATAAACCAATAAACAAAATCAAGGAAAAGGGGATAATTCAAGCCTAACACATAGAATATTTTTATTCTGCGGGAAGGATATTAGCAAAAAATGACGAAAATTAAAAATATGTGCATTTTATTTTATGGACAGTAATCTTCATATTAACTGGATTGGGTATAAAAGTTTGGTGAGAAAGGCAGAATCTCACCCTATGCAGTTAAAGCTGGTAAGGACTCCGAGCCTTCACACCTAAACACTTGAAACAAGCATGGTGTGCTGGCCGATAGGGTATGACAGTAAACTGCCATACCTCCCTTATTTGGAAAGGAGTAATACAATGATTCTCTTTGATGACCGGATAACACTTCATCATGCAGTGTTCCGGTTATTTTTTTTCTAAAGAGCAAGTTTATGCCGATCACAAAAAACAACAGCTTATCAGGATCTAAAGTTTACACCCGGAAAAGTAAGATCATCTGTTTTTTTGTTTCCGGCATGGACGATCTCCTGTATGACCGCAACCCCGTGGCCTATATGGAGATGATGGATTGTTTGCTCTGCTGATGCGACAAGCACTTTATGAGAGCTTCTACCCGGGGGACTTATTACCTTTTGATCCCGAGCGTTTGACTTATATTTTTAAAATGTTTGATTATTATTTTTGATGGGTGGGAAGAGATTGGAACGGACCAAGGCCAATAATTTTATGGTTGCCGGGTTGGGAATTCTGCTGATAATTATAATTATTATTTCTTTTCGGCTTGGACGCTACCCTGTTCCTAACCTTGAAATGCTGGGGGTTTTGCTGTCGAGAATCTATCCCCTTGAGCAATTTTGGACGGACCGGATGGAGATGGTACTGTTCAATATACGTTTGCCTCGTATTCTTCTGGCCTGTATGGTCGGCTGTTCTCTGACTGCCGCCGGGGCGGCCTATCAGGGTGTTTTTCAAAATCCGATGGCCGCGCCGGATATTTTAGGTGCATCTGCGGGTGCAGCCTTTGGTGCCGCCCTTGCCATCCTGAATTATGGAAGCAGCTTTATGATTATGATCAGTGCTTTTTTCTTTAGCCTTTTTACGGTATCCTTGGCCTATTTTATCAGCAGGAGAGTCAGGGGCAAAAACATATTGGGATTGATCCTGTCGGGAATTCTCGTCGGCTCCCTTTTTTCCGCCGCCACATCTTTTATCAAATTGGTTGCTGACCCTACCGATCAGCTTCCGGCTATAACTTATTGGCTGATGGGCAGTTTGGCCGGCACAAAGATCAGTGATGTAAAATTTGCCGTTATACCCATGACCATCGGCCTTGTCCCCTTGCTTCTTTTGAGGTGGCGGATGAACGTACTCACCCTGGGGGATGATGAGTCCAGAGCGATGGGGATAGATGCCGGGCGAGTCAGGTTCATTGTTATTATCTGCTCCACCCTGATCACAGCGGCCAGTGTATCGGTCAGCGGGATGATTGGTTGGGTAGGTCTGGTTATCCCTCATGTAGCCAGAAAACTTGTCGGGAATAATTATAACCATCTGATGCCCGCCTCTATCCTGTGCGGCGCCATTTTTCTGCTGTTGGTGGATAACGTCTCCAGGAACCTTCTGACTACAGAGATTCCCTTGGGGATACTGACTGCTTTTATCGGCGCTCCTTTTTTTACCTATCTGATTACCAGGAAGGGGGAGATCTTTTGAGTATTGAAGTATCAGACCTTAGTTTCAGCTATGGAGAGAATCGGATTCTCGATCAGATCAGTTTTAAACTGCAGGATCATCAATTGCTGACCGTTTTAGGCCCTAACGGGGTAGGGAAAACCACTCTCTTCCGTTGTATACTCGGTCTGCTCAATGGCTATAAAGGCCAAATTCTGCTGGATGGTATCGATATCAGGGGTCTGGGGATCGCGGAAATGGCGAAGCTGATTGCTTATATACCCCAAATTCATTACCCCTCATTTAATTACAGTGTATTTGATATGGTGCTCATGGGGACATCCGTTCAGGTATCCGCGATTTCCCGCCCGCGCCGAAAACAGAAGAAGCTTGTGCAGACAGCCCTGAAAAGGCTGGGGATCCATCATCTCAAAGACCGTGGATTCACCCAAATAAGCGGCGGTGAGCAGCAGCTTGTTTTGTTGGCCCGTGCTCTGGTGCAGGGGGCCAGGATTCTGGTAATGGATGAACCCACCTCGAACCTGGATTTTGGCAATCAGATTCGTGTGCTGGTGAAGATAAAATCTCTGGCCCGGGAGGGCTATACCATTATCCAATCATCCCACAACCCTGATCAGACATTTCTGTTCTCAGATAAAGTCATGGCCATGAAAGATGGAGAGGTCCTGGCCTGGGGCGCACCGGCTAAGACTTTTACGGAAGATCTCATCAACGATCTTTACGGAATGGAGGTGAAGATGGAGAGCCTTTATCATGATCAGGCCAGAGTTTGCATTCCCAAAAGTATAGTGGAGAAAGAATATGCCTATCGATCTGGTTATTAATTTTATTAACAAGGAGGAAAAGTCGAATGAGCGGGAAAAAGACTGCTGCAGCAGCGGTGATTGCAGTCTGTTTAGGTTTAATCATGGCACTGTCTATAGGATGCGATAATAGCGGTGTAAATGGACCCCATACGGCTGCCGGGCTGAAAACCATAAACTTTACCGATTCCGCAGGACGTGAAGTTGAGGTTCCTGCCGAGATTACCAGGATTGTTCCCTCCGGTCCCATGGCTCAAATGGCGCTGTTTGCTCTGGCTCCCGATATGCTGGTTGGGCTTTCCGTAGATTGGAATCATGCTGCCGGGCAGTATCTGGATACCAGATACCATAATCTTCCCGTGCTAGGTCAGTTCTTCGGAGGAAAGGGCGACCTGAACCTGGAGGAGATAGTCAGGGCCGACCCGCAAGTCATTATAGATATCGGTGAATCGAAGTCCTCCATCGTTGAGGATATGGATGGTATTACCGCACAGGTGGGTATACCCGCGGTTCATATTCAAGCGGCAACGGAGACGACGGGAGAAGCATACAGAATGTTGGGTAAACTTCTTGGCAGGGAAAAAGAAGCTGAGGCTCTGGCCGGGTACTGCGAGGATGTTTACCGTAAAACCCGCGATATTGTGGAAAGAGTCGGTGATGAAGGGAAAGTAAAGCTGCTATACTGCACCGGCGGGGATGGACTCCATGTAATTGCCAGAGACTCCTTTCATGCAGAGATTATTGATCTGGTCGGCAACAATGTGGCCGTGGTGGAGGATGTTTCCGGCAAAGGTACGGGAAACCCGGTGGATATGGAACAGATTTTTCTATGGGATCCGGAAGTGATTCTTTTTGCGCCGGACAGTATTTACAGCACTGTTGTTGAGGATAAAACATGGCAGAAACTTACCGCCATTAAAAACGGTACATACTATGAAGTGCCCATGGGCCCCTACAACTGGATGGGTTTCCCTCCTTCTGTGAACCGCTACATGGGTATGATCTGGATTACACAGTTGCTCTATCCGGAGCAGGCGGATTACGATGTTTATGAAGAAGCGGCCAAATACTATGAGCTGTTCTATCACTGCGAACTGAGCGAAGACCGGTATAGGGCTTTGGTTGCCAACTCACTCTTGAAGAAATAGATTGTCGGTTGGGCGGCCGAACGCTTTTGGAATTAATATCTTTATCATCATGATGATGATTGCGTTTCGGGTGATAATGGCGGCACTGTGGTGGTTAAGATTCTTCGGTCGCGTCCTCTTCCTCTGAATGACAATTATTATTTTTCTGTCATCCAGAGCGCAGCGAAGGATCTTGTGAGAAAACCAACATTTCGCCTAGGATAAAGCTGGTATATAAACATGAAGCCGGCGATAGGCCGGGGTTATTCCGTTCCGGATGGATAATAGCGGAATCGGCAGCGGATCATCGGTACACTATATCGTGAATTTTCCTATCTTCCCTTTCCAAAGGGGGAACAGTCAAATAAATCCCCCCTGGCCCCCCTTTTTCAAAGGGGGGAACAGTTCCGAGCGCCCCCACCTGTCATTC
>JBASYW010000012.1:0-2604 GCA_049277715.1 Dethiobacteria bacterium
ACGCAGGGGTTTACGGCCAGCAAGAGAACGATGGGCCGGGGTGATTGCGTTCCGGATGATAATGGCAGAATCGGCAGCGGATCATCGGGATGCTATATCGTGGATTTTTCCTATCTTCCCTTTCCAAAGGAGGGAACAGTCAAATAAATCCCCCCTGGCCCCCCTTTTTCAAAGGAGGGAAACCGTCAAATCAGGATGGCAATAAAAATAAGGCTCCCTCCGGATGACAAAAAAATGGCGATCCCTCCCGATAACAATGATGGGGTCCACGAATACTACACAAACACGCCGATGAAGCTTGTAATTAAAAGAGCAAAGACGTTATAATTAAATGCAGATCACCCCCTTTTTTTCTTTTCAACGGAGGTGAGCCGGTTTCGTAAAATCAGCAGGATTTAAAAGGGGACACGATGGACGCTGTATTCCGATTTCAAGATGTGACGCTGGTCCGCGACGGACGCATTATCCTTGATCATATTTCATTGGAGATCCTGCCCGGGGAGATCTGCACCATTATCGGGCCTTCCGGAGCAGGAAAATCAACCCTCCTCTCTCTGTTTAACCGTCTTCAGGATCCCAACCGGGGCGAGATCTTCTTTCAAGACAGGCCGTTGACACAAATAGACGTGCTGAAACTGCGCCGCAAAGTAGGCATGGTCTTCCAGCTGCCCTCGCTGTTTAAAGGAACGGTGGCCGATAATATTAATTTCGGGCCCTCTTTAAAGAGTGATAAACCTGTCCCCAAGGATAACGCCCTTCCCTATCTGCAGATGGTGGGCCTGGAACCGGAATTTTTGCGGCTACCGGCCGATAAATTATCGGTCGGGCAGCAGCAGCGCATCTCCATCGCCCGCTGCCTGGCCAACAAGCCGGAGGTCCTGCTGATGGACGAACCCACCTCGGCACTGGATACCGAGGCAGTCTCTACCATCGAGGAGCTCTGCGTGGAGCTGCACAGAAAGATGGACCTGACCCTGGTATGGGTCACTCACAATCTCGACCAGGCACGCCGTCTGGGAGGGAAGACAATCCTGCTGGATGCAGGGGTGATTGTAAAAACAGGTACTGCCGAGGAGGTTATCGCCAGGATGCAGGCTGACCATAACCGGGTCTCTCCCGCGGTGTTGGAGTATCTGCAGGATGATCAAGCGGGGCCGGATGAGTAAACACGCTTCCAGGATTTTCAGAACCTCATGCGGCCGAATAAAAAAGGAAGGTGATCAAAAGTGGATTCAGCAGCCTTATTTATTTCTTTGATTTTTATCATTATCGCCGTACTGTTTTCAATGCGTGAAAAACTGGGATTGGAAAGAGATATCCTCTATTCCACGGGACGTGCCTTCGTGCAGTTGATTGCTGTGGGCTACCTTCTGCAGTACGTCTTTGACAGCCGCAATCAAGCCGTGATCATTCTGATTTTGGTGGCCATGACGATCATAGCCGGTTACAACGCCGGTAAAAGAGGCAAGCATCTGCCCCATATCAAGCTCTATGTTACGGCCATTATCGGGATAAGCAGTGCCGTGACCCTGGCTCTGCTCTTGATTCTTGGCGTGATTGATTTTTCAGCTCGTTTTGTCATCCCCATCGGGGGCATGATTATCGGCAACAGCATGATCTCCTCCGGCATCGCCCTCAATCGCCTCCAACAGGAGATGTCCGATCGACAGGCACAGGTTCTGGCGGCACTTTCCCTGGGGGCATCCTCCAAACAGGCGGCGGCACCGTTAACCAGAAGATCAATGAAAGCGGGGATGATCCCCACCATCGATTCGATGAAAACGATGGGCCTGGTACAGCTGCCGGGAATGATGACCGGAGCGATAATTGCCGGTGAAAGTCCGCTGGTCGCCGTCCGCTACCAGATTATTATTGTTTTTACGATTACATCTGCGGTTACATTTGCCAGCGTGCTGCTGTCCATGGTAATTTATCGTCTCTACTTTACCAAAGAGCATCAGCTAATAATGCCGTTATCAACCCCTTCGCGGCTCCCTCTATAGTCATATTGTTATCCGAAAGAGAACCGCTTTCCATGCTCATCTTTCCATGCTCATTTAAAGGATTTGATGATTATATGGCGAAATAATATACAATAAATAACATGTAAGATAATAAGGTTATAAACTTAAAATCCGGATCGGAGGCCTCCCGATGCAAGAATATGTACTGATGAATTTAAGAGATATTGAGAAACTGGAAAGAGAGAAGACCATCTTTTTGATGGCCGTCAGTCCGATAGAGGTTCACGGGCCGCATCTGCCGCTCGGCACGGATGTCTTTGTCGCCGAAGATCTGCAGAAAAGATATGCGGAGGCGCTGAAAAAGGAATTTCCCGATTTCACCCTGGTAAAGATGCCGCCCCTGTACGTAGGTTCCGATGCCCTGCCGGTAAAAGGTTCCGTCTCCGTGCCGGCGCCGACACTGAAAAATCTGATCTTTGCCACGGGAAAAGCCCTGGCCGAGCAAGGTTTCCGCTATCTCTTTTTATCCGATAACCACGGGGGGCCAAGGCACCAGCTGGCTTTCGAGCTGGCCGCCCGCAAACTATGGAAAAAGTACCGCTTCTACCTGATCAATCCCTTCGGGATTGTCTTCAAGTAT
>JBASYW010000013.1:0-7630 GCA_049277715.1 Dethiobacteria bacterium
GTGAGATTCCGGGGCCGACAGTATAGTCTGGAAGAGAGAAGGAAAACGTAAAATTATGTGCCCGATGTGTGGTCACCGTTGCTTACCCCCGAAACTTTAAGGGGTTTTTTTTATCACAAAAAATAAAATTGGTGGAGAGGTGAGAGTTATTTGGATGCCGATGAGCGCATTATGTGGATGGTCCTGGATTTAGCCCGTAAAGGCAGAGGGCTTACCAATCCCAACCCAATGGTCGGAGCAGTAGTAGTTAAGAACGGAGAGGTCATCAGCACAGGATATCACGGATATGCCGGCGGTCCTCATGCCGAACATATTGCTTTGCAGAAAGCAGGGGAGAAAGCCAAGGATGCCACTTTATATGCCAATCTTGAACCCTGTTGTCACCAGGGAAAGACTCCCCCCTGTGTGGAAATTATCCGGGATGCAGGAATAACCAAAGTGGTTGTAGCCATGTTGGATCCAAATCCTTTGGTCAACGGCAAGGGCATCAAATGGTTACGCGAAAAAGGTATCAAAGTCAAGGTGGGGGTGCTGGAAGACAAGGCCCGCCATCTTAATGAGGTCTTTATTAAATATATCACCACGCGCCGCCCCTTTGTAATTGTAAAAGCGGCGATGAGTTTTGATGGCAAGATTGCCACCCGGGAAGGTGATTCACGTTGGATAACCGGAAAGAAGTCACGCCAGATGGCCCACCGGTTGCGTAGTCGTGCCGATGCCATCATCGTGGGGATAAATACAGTTATAAAGGATAATCCCGTGCTGACTACACGCCTTACGGATAAGGAGGGTAAAGATGCCAACCGCATAATTTTGGATAGCGGGGCCCGATTGCCCCTGGATGCCAAAGTGATTAACCCATCTTCCAAAGCTTCGACGATAGTGGTGGCCACGGAAGCTGCCCCTCCGGAACGCTGTGAGGCACTTAGGGAAAGGGGCGTTGAAGTGCTCATCTTTCCATCGGAAAGGGGCAAGGTTTCCCTCGAAGCGCTGATGGTAGAACTCGGGAAACGCAGATTCAGTTCCTTGCTTGTAGAAGGCGGGGGCGCAGTCAACTATAGTTTTCTGGAGGAAAACCTTATAGATAAGATATATCTGTTTTTAGCTCCCATTATCTTTGGCGGCCTGACTGCACCGACACCTTTTGCCGGGGAAGGCATCGATATGCTAAAAAAAGCCTGGATGGTATCGAATCTGGAGCTAAAACAGTATGACGAGGATCTATTGTTGATCGGTTATCCCCACCAACAGTCGGGAAAAGAGGCGAAGGCAGATGTTTACGGGAATTATTGAGGAGATTGGGGTGGTAGAAACATGCCGTAGTGATCGAGACGGATATAAGGTCTCTATCCGGGCTCTGAAAATTCTTGACGGCGTGGCCATCGGGGACAGCATTGCCGTCAATGGTGTCTGTCTCACGGTTACGGTACTGAGAGGCGGGACCGTATTTGAGGCCGATGTAATGCCTGAAACGATGAGAAATACAAACCTTGCGGATTTATCTTCCGGAAGCCCGGTTAACCTGGAACGTGCCTTGCAGGCTAACGGAAGATTGGGCGGACATTTTGTAAACGGACATGTAGATGGCACGGCCACTCTTGTTTCACGTAAACAGGAAGGAAATGCAGTGGTAATGAGCTTTACAGCCTCTTCAGATCTGACGGCCTATATAATAAAAAAAGGATCTGTAGCTATCGATGGGGTTAGTCTCACGGTAACCGATGTTACCAGAGAAGGCTTTGATGTATCTCTGGTCCCGCATACCCTCGCATCCACCACGCTTGATCATAAACAGGCAGGCGATGAATTAAATCTCGAGGTGGATGTTATTGGCAAATACGTGGAGGGATACCTCTGTCGTATGGCAGAGGATAAAGCCTCAGCCCCCAAAAGGACATTAACACTGGATTATCTGATGGAACAAGGTTTTTAAGAGAGGAGGTCTGGGAAGTTGAACTTTAGTACTATCGAAGAAGCTCTGGATGAACTAAGAGCAGGTCGCATGATCATTGTTGTCGATGATGAAGATAGGGAAAATGAAGGGGATTTGGTTATCGCCGCAGAGAAAATATCGACAGAATCAATAAACTTCATGGCCCGTTACGGTCGGGGGCTAATCTGTGTTCCGCTGACTGCCTCCAGAGTAAAGGAACTTGAAATTCCTTTGATGGTGGAGAGAAATACCGATAAACGGGAGACGGCCTTTACGGTATCAGTTGATTCCAGGAAGGTGACAACCGGAATATCGGCTCCGGAACGGGCTTTAACGGTTAAAGCTCTGATAAATCCGGTTACTCGCCCCGAGGAACTGGTGCGACCCGGCCATATCTTCCCCTTGCAGGCAAAAGAAGGTGGTGTATTGAGGCGTGCGGGGCATACCGAGGCCACGGTGGATCTTTGCAGGATGGCCGGCCTTTATCCTGCAGGGGTAATCTGCGAGATAATGAACGATGATGGAAGTATGGCCAGGGTTCCACAGTTGATGGAGTTTGCCCGGCAGTATCGGTTGAAGATTATCACCATTGCCGATCTTATCAATTATCGCATGAAAGAGGAAAAGCTGGTAAAAAAAGCTGCGGAGACGGAACTTCCTACTCAATTCGGGAATTTCAAACTGATTGTTTATGAAAATTCTCTGGATGACTATAACCATGTAGCTCTGGTCATGGGCGAGATGGACCCGGAGAAGCCGATGTTGGTAAGAGTTCATTCCGAATGTTTTACGGGGGATGTACTGGGTTCATTGAGATGTGATTGTGGCAAGCAGCTGAAACAGGCCCTGAAACAGATTGCGGACGAAGGTCAGGGAGTACTGGTTTATATGCGTCAGGAAGGGAGAGGGATCGGTCTTTTAAACAAGATAAAAGCATATCATCTGCAGGATCAAGGAAAGGATACCGTTGAAGCCAACGAAGTTCTGGGTTTTGCCCCGGATTTACGGGATTATGGGATCGGGGCACAGATTCTTGTGGATCTCAATATTAAGAAGATTCGCCTTTTAACAAACAATCCCCGCAAAATAAAAGGTCTGGAGGGTTACGGTCTTTCAATCGAGGAGAGGGTGGCTCTGGAGAGCCCTCCTACACCTTACAACTGTAACTATCTTGCTACAAAGAGGGATAAACTGGGGCATTATCTTCAGCTTAAATAATTAAAAAAGGGGGAGGAGTAAAGTGTATAACCAATATGAAGGAAAGATCATTGCCCATAATTATCGTTTTGGGATCGTAATAAGCCGTTTTAATGAATTTATTTCGGGCAAATTGCTCTCGGGGGCCCTGGATGCCCTCCAGCGCCATGACGTACAGAAACAAAATATTGAGATTGCCTGGGTACCCGGAGCCTTGGAGATTCCGCTGGTGGCTCAGAAAATGGCGCGGGGAGGCAGATACGATGCGATTATTTGCCTGGGCGCGGTGATCCGTGGCGCAACCCCTCATTTTGAATATGTTGCCGCGGAAGCAGCCAAAGGTGTTGCTCAGGTGGCGCTGGATACCGGGCTGCCGATTATATTTGGGGTCATTACCAGTGATACCCTGGAGCAGGCTATTGAACGGGCCGGCAGCAAGGCCGGAAACAAAGGTGCGGAGGCGGCCATAAATGCCATCGAGATGGCCGATCTTAACCGGCAGCTAGATAAACCGACTCAGGTTTGATTTGATCTTTTTGAAGTGTGTCTTTAGCCCCGGGAAGAATCTCAACCGGGGTTTTTTTATTATCTATGTTTGAGGCGGGTAAAGAGGAGCACCAAGGTACGGCATCTGTGGAAATGTAAAGAGATCAACTTCGCGTTCATTTATTTATTTTCAGGAGGATCATAGTTGGTCGTGCCGATGGCAAAACCAAGCCCCCAGGCAAGGATGACCTGTTTGCTGATGGTCTGGCTCAAATCAGGAGAGATAGGTATTGCCAATTTGTTTCCCAACTGGAAAAAGGATTGGGACTTTATCTGCTCCTGCAATTCCTTCTGGAAAGTATAGACCAATTCATCCAGAAGAGTTGGCCGTGAAATAAGAAAATTTTTACCCGATTCAAATCTCTGATCGAGCATCTGATGTATATGTGTTCTCAAAAGTGTAACCTCCTTATCGGTGTAGGTGAGTAAAATATCCCAGCTATATTTTCCCCTAACTGCGGATAAATTAACACTAGCACAAAAAAAAGGAGGGATAGTCCAAAATGCCGATACCCTGTAAAGCCAATTGTAAAAATCAGAAGAACGGTTTTTGCAAGCTTGAAGACGATAGATTGGTAAACAGCAAATTGGAGTTTGGAGCAGATTGGGATCCGATGAGTAATTGTGCCTGTTTTGAATCGCGGGAGAAACAGAAAAAGAAGAATAAAAAAACAAAGAAGTAAGATGATCATGATAATTATTTATAAACGGGCTCTGCCCGTTTTTTTATTTATCCGGTTTACGTAGGGGAAAAAATTATGGTATGATTAACTAAAATCTACCGCAGGGGTTGATCAACATTGTCTTCAGCAAAATTTCTCATTGTAGATGGGAGTAGTATAGTTTATCGCGCTTTCTATGCACTACCCCTGCTACAGAATAAGAGGGGAGAACATACCAATGCCGTTTACGGCTTTACCAGTATGTTCACCGGTATTTTGGAAAAAACCGGACCTGATTTCGGAGCAGTTGTATTTGATAAACCCGGCCCCACTTTTCGTCATACTCTTTTTGCAGATTACAAAGCGCATCGGGAGAGCGCTCCGGCGGAGCTCAACGAACAGATTCTTCGTATCAAGGAGATTGTCGAGGCCTACCGTTTCTCCATATATGAACTGGATGAATTTGAGGCCGATGATATCATTGGCGCATTGGCCCGGAAAGCGGAAGAAAGAAAGATAGAATCGTTAATTTTTAGTGGAGATACCGATCTCTTTCAGCTTATTTCCGATTATACGCGGGTTATTATCGTGCGCAAGGGAATTTCTGATCTCCATGAATATGATTCCGCCAGATTATGGGAGCGCTATAACTTGAAGCCGGAGCAGATGATAGATTTTATGGGGCTGAAGGGAGATCCGTCAGATAACATTCCCGGAGTTCCCGGTATCGGTGAGAAGACCGCATTAAAGTTGTTGCATGAATATGGCAGCTTGGATCGCGTGCTGGCCTCTACGCCGGCAATGAAAGGCAAGTTGAAGGAAAATCTGGAATTGTATCGTGATCAGGCATTGTTAAGCCGGGAATTGGCCACAATCAGATGTCGGATTGACGAACTTGATTTCAATTGGGATCAGTGTTTGCTGGGGCCACCTGATTATGAGCGGATAAGAGATATGTTCATGGATCTGGAATTCAAGAGTCTCTTAAATCGGCTTCCGGCTGTAGAAATAGGATCAAAACAGGAACAATCTGTATCTCCCGCCCTGATCTCGATCACGACAATCAGGCAATTGCGAGAGGTAATTGCGTCTTCAGGAAACTCTCCGGTGGCGTTGCTCATTAAGACCGGTCGTCAATATCCACGCTGGAAAGACAGCCCCCGGGCCATCGCTTTTGCCCTGGATGGGGCTTGCGGTTATTATTTGGATCCGTCTTTGATCTCTTCCGGATTGTGGAAGGCTTTTCTGATAGAGCTCCTGGGAAATGATCGCCCGGTTAGGTTGCTGGGTTACCATACCAAGCCACTGCTCAATATTTTATCAACTCTCGGCATAACTGTCCCCGGCCCTGATTTTGACTCCATGCTGGCAGCATACCTTCTTGATCCGGGACGATCCGATTTAAGGAACAGAACCATCTTAAGAGAATTTTTAGGTATCAACCTCAGCGATCCTCCATCGGGTAAAGAAGCGGATGATGATAACGAGCTTCACGCCCGTTTTCTGGCCGAAGAGGCCCCCAATTTATTCAAACTTCAAGGAGTGATGGAAGATAAGCTGGCAGAATACGGGCTTACAGATCTTTTCCGAAATGTGGAGCTGCCGCTCCTGCCGGTCTTATCCAGGATGGAGTTGCAGGGTATCAGCGTGGATCGGGAGAAAATAGATGCTCTTTCGGAAGAAATAAACACGCAGATACAGAAGTTGGAAGAAGACATTTATTTACTGGCCGGGGAAGAGTTTAACCTTAATTCTCCACGTCAATTATCCCGTATATTGTTTGAAAAATTAAAAATGCCTGTAATAAAAAGAACCAAAACCGGCTACTCGACTGATGTCAGCGTACTGGAAGAACTGGCGCAAGAATATGAAATCGCCACCAAGATAATTTATTACCGGCAGCTGGTAAAACTTGAAGGGACATATCTGACAGGGTTAATTCCCTATATCGAGAGATCCTCGGGGAAAATTTATACCACTTTTAATCAGACGGTTACGGCCACCGGCCGGCTGAGCAGCAGTGAACCCAACCTGCAGAACATCCCGGTGCGGATGCCCGAGGGGCGACGTATTCGTACGGCCTTCATACCTTCACGGAAAGGTTACTTCTTTCTGGCTGCCGACTATTCTCAGATAGAGTTGAGGGTGCTTGCACACCTTTCCAATGATTCTACGCTGATCGATGCTTTCTGTAAAGATGAGGACATCCACCGCCGTACTGCCGCGGAAATATTCGGGGTGGCATTGGAGGAAGTTACGCCGGAGATGCGCCATCGAGCCAAGACGGTAAATTTCGGTATTATTTATGGTATGAGTGATTACGGTCTGGCTCAGGATTTGAAAGTATCGCGTCAGGAGGCTCAGGAATATATTGACCGATATTTTGCCCGTTACCATGGGGTAAAAAGATATATGGAGGACATCGTCCGGCAAGCACGAAACAAAGGATTTGTGACCACATATTATAATCGTAGGCGCTATCTTCCCGAGATAAATGATCGTAATTTCAGCAGGCGAAGTTTTGCGGAGCGTACGGCTCGCAATACGCCGATTCAGGGGTCGGCAGCCGATATAATCAAGGTGGCCATGTTGAGGATAAATGACCGTTTGAGCAAACAGGATAGTGCGGCCAGGCTACTGCTCCAGGTTCATGATGAACTCATTTTGGAATTACCGGAAGATGAGAAGGCCGAGGTATCCCGGATCATAAAAGAGGAGATGGAGGGTGCTGCCAATCTGGCCGTTCCACTAAAAGTGGACCTGGCGTCCGGCAAAACCTGGTACGACATCGGGTAAAATTGTTTTCTCTGACAGGGTCAGTTAAATAAAAAGAACAGAATAATTGCCCCATGGCTGGAATAATCTGCAGTAATAAATAATACATATTTGAGGATGAGATCTATGGAAAAACATGATTGTCTGAAATTACTATCCCTCGTATTGATTTTGTTGGCGATCGGGGGAGTTTTTATGATCTATTCTATTTACAGAGAGGCAATAGTTGCGCAAGTTCTGGCCTTTTTGGATGAGGAAGATCCGAAAATCAATCCGGGCCATGACGGCGATTTGGAGGATGAAGCAGATGGGCCGGAGAAAAGCAGTGGAGAGGCTGAAACCGAGGACCCGAATGAAGAAGAAGATATATATTCCCGCGGCGGAAGCGGGCCGATTGCCTATCTTACATTTGATGATGGTCCCAGTATCAATACACCGTCTATTCTCGATATCCTGAGAAGTTATAAGGTGCTGGCCACTTTTTTTGTAACCGGCAAAGACAATCAGGCTGAAGAAG
>JBASYW010000014.1:0-8280 GCA_049277715.1 Dethiobacteria bacterium
GGTGGGTATCTCCCCGCTGATCAGAACCAGGCCGGTGGTAACAAGTGTCTCCGCGGCCACCCTCCCGTTTTCATCCTCCTTGATAATCGCATCAAGGATGGCATCGGAAATTTGATCGGCCACCTTATCGGGATGACCTTCCGTCACGGATTCTGAAGTAAATAATCTGCGCTCCCTGTTCATCTTTTCTCCTCCTTGAAATAATGTGCAAAAATAAAAACCTCTTCAAGCTCAAAGAGGTTACGCAAAAACCTCTTATCTACCGGAAAACTCGGCCACAACCAAGCCTCCACGGGAATTGGCACCTTGGTAAAAACCTGGTTGCCGGGATTCATCGGGCCCGTCCCTCCTCCGCTCTGGATAAGAGTAGATATTATGGTAAATTTGTATCAAATCATAACGTATTGCATTTTGAAAGTCAATAAAAAAATAAATACGTATCGTGTCAAGATACGGCGGGTTTTAAAAAGAACCCGCATAGCTTACGGTGTCGCCCCGCCCCCCTTTCTGACATCCGAAAGGGAGCGCCTCCTTTTTTCTGTCATCCGAAAGGGAGCGGCCGAAGGGCGCGACCGAAGGATCTTAACCGCCCCGTGCCGTCTTTATCATCGGGAACGATATACCTTACCCGGCGTTCTTCCTGTCTACACCAACCCCCAAAAACCCGTCATCGTTCCATAACCGCAAACATAATCTGCCCGTCGGCCACCACCTTGTCATCGACGGTAATCTTCCCTTGAGCTTTCCCCGCGCCGCCCCTCATTTTAAGAACTTCCAACTCCATAATCAGCTGATCTCCGGGGCGCACCACCTCCCGGAAACGGAACTTATCGATCCCTGCAAAGAGGACCAGTCTGTTCCTGTACTCCGGCTGCGCCAGAAGGGCCACCGCCCCCACCTGAGCTAAAGCTTCCACCTGTAGAACCCCCGGCATGATAGGATCCCCGGGGAAATGTCCCTGAAAAAAAGGCTCGTTCATGGTCACATTTTTAAGACCCACCGCCCTCTCCCCCGGAACAATTTCAATAATCCTGTCCACCAGCACAAATGGGTAACGATGCTGGATCAACCCCAGAATTTCATTGATGCTTAACTCCGTCATCTGTCTTCCTCCATATTTCGTTTAATATCTTTACAACTTCATCATCCTTCACCTGTTCAAAGCGCTCATAAAACTGTCCTACCGCCGAAAAACGGGAGGGCGCGGCCAGGTAAAACATCTCATCTGCCTCTGTCCCCAGGCGGTAAAGAGTATCCGGCGGGCCGACCGGAACAGCAAGGATAATCTCGGCCGGATCGTTTTCCCGCAGCCCCTTCAACGCCGCCATCAGGGTAGAACCGGTGGCCACCCCGTCATCGACCAGAACAATCTGTCTTCCTGCAAACAGGGGCAGAGGACGGGCACCTCTGTATACCTGCAGGCGACGCCTGATCTCCTCCTGTTCTCTGGCCGCCTGTCTCTTGATATATGCAGGAGAGATATTCAGACCCGAGATGACCTCATGGTTAAGCGTAATCCTGCCGTCGGCGGAGACTGCACCCACAGCCAATTCCGGCTGCATCGGTGCACCTATCTTGCGGGTAATATAGAGATCCAGCTCGCCCCCCAACTGTTCCCATAGAGAACGGGCAATAGCCACACCTCCCCGGGGCACGCCCAGGATTAAAGGCTCATGCCAATCATATGATAACATCTTCACCGCCAATTTCTTCCCGGCATCTTCCCGATCCACAAACACGGTATTTCCTCCTTTAACCATAAGCTCTTGTTGTTCTTCCCCGGCCCTATCTCTCTTGGCCTCCCTTCAGTGCCTGCAAAACAGGTTCTAAAATTGCCTGCCTCCACATGTATGATGGACCAAACGTCTCTCTCACCCGCGCCGCTCCTTATCTTCCGGGGGTTGCAGACCTTGAAAACCGGCGGGGGTTCATCTTAAAGCCTCAGTGAACGGGCCATCTCCTCCACGGCCTTCAACGCCACTGAATCGGCAGGCAGGTCAACCAGTGCCCGGCCTTCAAGATCGTACTTGGGGATCAGGCCATCGTAGGGCACCATCCCCAGCAAGGTCAACCCCGTCTTCCGGATCTCGCCTTTCAGCACCTCCGCCTCCCCGGTATCTCCGCGTGATATGATCAGGAAAGCCTTGCCGATCTCGATCCCCACTCTACCGGCGATCTCCATCACCCTGCCGGCCGATCTTATCCCCCTGATGGTGGCATCGCTGACGACCAGCAGATAGTCCATCGAAGGGATGATCTTGCGGCTGATATGTTCCAGGCCCGCCTCGTTGTCAGTCACCATATAGTCATAATTTTTGGCCATCCTTTCAATATACTTACGCAGCAGATCCAGGGGAAAACAGTAGCATCCCGGCCCCTGAGGATTCCCCATGACCAGAAGATCATAGGCATCGGTCTCCAATATCGATCTGCTGATCCCGTATTGCACGAACATATCCTTGGTCATCCCTGTGGGCACGGCTTTGGGATCTTTGATGGCCTCCAGAATATCGCTGATCGTCTCCTGCACCTCCAACCCCAGCACTTCATTGAGGTTGGCATTGGCATCGGCATCGATGGCAAATATGGACTTGCCGGGATAATTACTGACCAGGTATCGTATCAGAAGTGCTGAAAGCGTTGTTTTTCCGGTTCCTCCTTTTCCGGCTACGGCAATTTTTACGGTCACGGCAACAATTCCCCTCCCTTTTCTAAATTATCTTCTTCTCCACAATTTTCTCCAGATCAATCAGCCGATTACAGGGAAACATCCGCGTAACCCGGCGAAAAGACTGCACGGAACGAAACCGCTCCCATTCCGACAGCGGAAGCGTATTTAACCAGATAACATCCTTAACCCTCGCCTTCAGGGCTTTTACATTCTCTACGGCATGGTTTAAAGAAGTGGTCTTGGTATCACTTACTATCAGCACGATTGTCTTGGGGGTGAGCGCCTCTTCATGTCCGGACAAGATCTCTTCCAACGCCGTCCCTAGCCTTGTTCCCCCTCCCCATTGCCTGTTGCCCTTCATTACTTCCCGCATCGTATCCTCAAAAGAGAGGCCCCGGACCAAAAACGGCGTAATCCTCTCCACCCCCTCGGCAAAGACAAAGCTTTCTATATCACCGACCACGGCATTCAGGCCATATATAAACGGAAGAATAAAACCTGTATAACGGATCATGGAACCCGAGACATCGCACAGGAGTAAAAGGCGCAGTTTTTGTCTCTTCCGATAAACATACGTCAACTTATAGATATAACCGCCATGGCTTATATTATTCCTTATTGTCCTGCGCGGGTCAAACCGCTTCCGCTGCCCGCTCATCTCATAGCGGCGAGAAAGCGAAACGGCAAGTTTACGGGACATCTTCCGCAAAAGCTCGGTGGCGGCGGCCGCATCCTCTCCGGAAATCAGGCTCATATCGCGCATCTTCAGCGCCGTTGCTTTACCCTCCCCCTCGACCGACCCGGCCAAGGCCCAATCACGGCGGGAGTCGCCGGTAATTGCGGGCGGCCTCTGCATCGACAGACCGCGCCGGCTCCTCCAGTAGCGGAGTGAACCCTTGACGATTGATTCCAGCATCGGTTTAAACGTCGGGCCGACCTTGTTACCCTGTTCTGTCTCCTCCACAAACTGCCTTATCTTCGACCTCTCATTTTCGGGTAATGAAGCAAAAACAACTTTCTCTGACTCCTCCAGATCCAGCTGCTCCCCCATGAAGACCAGCTCATTTTCAGCCCGGGCAAGACAGTCATGGTATCTATTCTCCAATTCTCTACCTCGGTGCCGCTGTCTTGCGGCCTCGGCCGGGGAGATAAAATAATATTCAAAATTACGGTCAAAAACATCAAAGTCAGCGGCTTTTTTAATCATAGTCGCCCGGAGAGCGGCTTTAAACATACGCCGGTCACCCAGGCCGGTTACCAGAATCGCCTCCAGAGCATCCAGCAGTTCGGCGGTCCCGATCTGCACCCCCTGCTTGCGGAGCAGAGCGGCAAAATGTACAATATGTTGTTCAAACCTGTCCTCGGCCATCCGGCTCCCCCAGTACTTTACTCATCGCCCGCCACCCGCCCTGTCTATAATAACAACTAGGAACGTTCACCCACCCTTTGCCAGAGCGTTTGCACATCTATCTCCTCCCTGAAAGCCTGCTGGTCACGCTTTGATTTCAATAGCAACCCCAATGAATCCTGAATCAGGGTGGCGCTCAGGCAGTCATGACCCAACGAGACGAGAGCTCTTGCCCAGTCAAGCGTTTCGGCTATGGAAGGCTTCTTGTGAATATGCCCGTTCTCGCGCAGAATACTCACCGTCCGCGCAATCTCTTCCGCCAGCCTCCCTCCCGCCTCCGGTACTTTTCTGCTGATAATCCTGATCTCTCTCTCCACTGTGGGAAAATCAAGATAGAGGTAGATACAACGCCTTCTCAATCCGTCGGAAAGCTCCCGCTCGCTATTGCTGGTCAGAACAACGATCGGAATCTGCCGGGCCTTGATCGTGCCCAGTTCGGGGATCGATACCTGAAAATCGGATAAGACTTCAAATAAAAACGCCTCAAACTCATGGTCGCATTTATCAACCTCATCGATGAGCAATACCGTCTTCCGGGGAGATCTGATCGCCTTCAACAGAGGTCTCTGCATTAGATAATCCACGGTAAAAAGATCTGCTGTGTCCAAATCCTGCCTCCCCATTTCCCTGCTCATCTGTATCGCCAACAACTGCTTCTGATAATTCCATTCGTACAGCGCCTTGTTCTCATCAAGACCTTCATAACATTGCAGCCGGATCAGCTCGGCTCCAAAAACCTCCGCCAGAGCCTTGCCCATCTCTGTTTTACCCACACCCGGCGCACCCTCTATCAGCAAAGGCTTCTGTAGCTTCAAATCCAGAAAAACAGTGAGGATATTATCCTCCTCACCGATATAATTTATTCCCTCCAACCGGCGACACAACTCCCGCACATCCAACTGCAAGTAAACACGCCCCTTTCTTCAATATAATAGCATTTTATCCAAAATAAAACCAACATAATATGCTAAATTGGCATTATTCCAAATTATTTCCCTTCAGCAAACGGGCGGGAAAAATTCCCGCCCACTGAACCGAGCCTATCGTCATATTCCCTTACGCCGCAATCAAGCCAGTATCTCTCCGCGGCGCTCTCTTTCGTTCTCTATCTGTTCATCGATATCGATTATTCTCGTTAAAACTGTGGCCTTTTCAAGCCCCCGGGCCAACATATACTCACGTAGCAGATCATCGCGCAAGCGGCCAAGGTTGGTGATCAACTCCGCCATCCATTTTCCCCCTTCCGTTACAAATAAACTCTGTGGTATATTTTGTGCCAATCACTCCCAAAAAATACAATAAGACGCCGAGAACACTCCCGCCCGGCCGCAGGCTCCTCGTTAAAAAAATACCGGCGGGGATCATCCTCGTTTCCAACTTACTTGTAAGACCAAAAAAATATATCCTTAAAATGCAGCAAGTCTTGAGTAAATGTAACGGCAGGAGGGAACAATCATGCAATTGCTCTGCCGGGCCAATCAAAAGTATAAAATGTGCGGAATTTTCTATAAAAAGGAATCCGAGGGCATAGATGGTATATTGTATATATGTATGTTATGAGGTTATAAGGTCGTAATAAAAATACAAAAAAAATATAAAAGATAAAAGGAGGTGCCCCCCCTAAAAACATTATAAAAAACCAATCCATCACATCTAAAATATTTAAAGAAGAAGGAGCAAATAAAATAATATGGCTAATAAACTAAAATACATGTCGGTTGTGCTTATTGCCGCCATGATATTTATATCATCGGGTCTGGGAAATATATTATTTGCGGCAGAAATAGTAGATATCCCGGATGCAAATCTGGAACAGGCAATTCGTGATGAACTAAACAAACCAACGGGCGAAATAACAAAAACGGATATGGAGAGGTTAACCAAGTTTCGTGTTCTGGCTAAAGGCGTTAAAGATATTACGGGGCTTGAATATGCCACCAACCTTTACCGACTTGATCTTGCATGGAATGAAATCACAGATCTTACTCCTTTAGAAGAGCTAATCAACCTTAAAGAACTTTATCTTCCTGACAACAACATCAGCGACATTGCTCCTCTGGCGGGGTTAACCAACCTCAGATTTCTGGAGCTTAATAGAAACAGTATCAGCAATCTTGAACCTGAAACCCTGGAAAACTTGACCGACCTTGAAGAACTCAATCTCTCTGAGAACAAGATCACCGATCTTACCCTGAATGGATTGAGCAGCCTCAAATGGCTCCTCCTCTCCTCCAACAAGATCGGGAGCGGCACTCTTGATCTGGAAGGACTGGACAACCTTAACACCATTGAACTTGATGCCAACAACATCTCCGATCTGACCCCTCTGGAGGAGTTAATCAGCCTTTCCATCCTCAAGCTGTCGGCCAATAAGATCAACGACCTTACCCCTCTGGCAGGATTAGAGAACCTGAGGGGGCTTGACTTATCCCACAACAACATTGCCGACATTGGCCCTCTGGCAGGGTTGCAAAACCTCAGCTGGCTTAACATATCTACAAACAACATCAACGATATTACCCCTCTGGAAGAAGCCAGTGAGCTTCTGTCTCTGGAACTCTCAGCCAACGGCATCAGTGATCTTGCCCCATTGGCAGGGTTAAACGAGCTCAAGAAGCTTTTCTTGTCCCGCAACAAAATCAGCAATATTGATCCTCTGGAAAGTCTAAGCAATTTGAAGGAGCTTGATCTGAAGTACAATTATCTGGATACATCTACCGAGAGCCCGGCATGGGGCATTATCATTAATTTCACGAATGCCGGTGTAAAGGTTACATATTCGCCTCAGTACATCGATGAAGTTAATATTCCCGATCCTGAACTTAAGAAAACTATCCGGAACGCACTGGTCATTGCCGAGGAAGAAGAAGTTACCGTTGAAGATATGCTGGCATTGACCAAAATCCGTGCACGTTATAAAGACATTGAAGATTTAACGGGGCTTGAATATGCCACCAACCTTTACAAGCTTGAACTTGATTACAACAAAGTAAATGACCTTACCCCTCTGTCAGGACTAATCAGCCTCGAAGAGCTTTATCTTCCTGGCAATAACATCAGCGGCCTTGCCCCTCTGAAAGGGTTAAACAACCTCAAGTATGCTGATCTGGAAGGAAATAATATCGCGGTTCTTACTCTGACAGGATTAAACAGCCTCCTGGAGCTTAACCTCTCCAACAACGAGATCACCGATCTTACCCTGAATGGATTAAGCAGCCTCAAATGGCTCCTCCTCTCCAACAACAAGATCGGGAGCGGCACTCTTGATCTGGAAGGGCTGGATAACCTTAACACCGTTGAACTTGATGCCAACAACATCTCCGATCTGACTCCTTTGGGGGAATTAAGCAGCCTTTCCATCCTCAAACTGTCGGCCAATAAGATCAACGATCTTACTCCCCTGGCAGGGTTAAAAAGCCTGACGGGGCTTGACTTATCCCACAACAACATCGACGACATTGATCCTCTGGCAGGGTTGGAAAACCTCAGCTGGCTCGATCTGAATCACAATTATCTGGATATCATCCCCGGCAGCGCCACCATGGCTATCATTGAAAACTTCATCGCCAATGAAGTATTTCTCAACTATTTACCTCAGTACGTGTATTTCCCCGATAAGAACCTTGAAGAGGCAATTCGGGAAAAACTAAACAAACCGGAAGAAGAAAAAATTACAAACACGGATATGGAGTCTTTAACCGGTGGCCTTCGTGCACGAGGTAAAGCCGGCAAAGCCATTGAAGATATAACCGGCCTTCAATATGCAATTAACCTGAAGTGGCTTGAACTTGATTGGAACGAAATAAGTAACCTTGCTCCTCTGAAAGGGTTAAACGGACTTGAAGAACTCTACCTTTCCAACAACAGAATAGCCGGCCTTGCCCCTCTGTCGGAGTTAAGCAACCTTGTGACGCTTGATCTGAGAAACAATTATCTGGATATAACCCCCGGCAGCGCCACCATGGCTATTATTGAAAACTTCATTGCCAACAACGTGGAAGTTGAATATGATCCTCAGACTGAAGAAGAAAAAGATCCAATCTGCGACCTTATCTATGGAGATGCAAACGATGACGGCGGGGTCGATATCAATGATGCCATCCTGGTTTTAAAACAGATTGTCAGCCTGGATAATATCAAGGCAAACTATGGCGCCAAAGCTCTGGCCCAGGCGAGAGTAAACGGCACGGAAAAACTGTCC
>JBASYW010000015.1:0-3690 GCA_049277715.1 Dethiobacteria bacterium
CTGTTCCCCCTTTGGAAAGGGAAGATAGAAAAAATCCACGATATAGCGTCCCGATGGCCCGCTGCCGATTCTGCCATTATCATCCGGAACGGAATAACCCCGTCCCGACGTTCTCTTACTTGCCGTATACCTCCACTTTGTATTGCCAAATTACAGCTTCATCCTAGGCGAAACGAAAGATTATGCACAAAACTTTCGCTCCGCTCAAGATCCTTCGCTGCGCTCTGGATGACAAGATAAAAATCAGGAAGACAGGGAAGGGGCGCTCGGAATTCTCACGCGTTACCCGCACCACGATAAACGAAAGCCCGCCATCTTCAGGGTAACAACGAAGCGTTTACTTTCATAGCAATAACAGGAAAGGGGGGGAGCACCCCCCCTACTGTCATTCAGAGGGAGCGTCAGCGACCGAAGAATCTTAACCACTCCGCGCCGTCTTCATCATCCGGAATGATATGGCTCTTCTCCGGAGTTGCTCATGTCTACATATTCTGCTGTTGTTTATGGAGAAGAAGGTGCTTGCCCAAAAACCCAAGATTCCTCGCTGCGCTCGGAATGACAGGAAAGGGGGAGAGGGAGCGTCAGCGACCGAAGAATCTTAACCACTCCGCGCCGCCTTTTATCATCGTGATGGTAAAAATGCTTTCATGGCAATAACAAAAAAAATGCACTCCCAAAGGCCATAAAGAAGATATTTAATTTACGCCCAGTTCTTCAATATCTATATGCGGATTTTTGTATCTTCTTTTTCTTTTCGTAAATTTACCGTATTCAATGGCTCTTTCGGGGCACAGATTGATACAGGCTAGGCACTGGATGCAGTTATTGCTCCATCTTGGTTTCCCTTCAACTTTGATGCAATTGGCAGTACATACTTTTTCGCAGATACCGCATGAAGTACAGCTATCTTTTACATAAAAATGTTTGGTGTTGATTGCGTATCTCATAAACAACGGGTTTATGGTGTAAGTGAGCAGATGAGGGAGCGGCCCCCTGGCCAATTCGAATACCCCTTTTTCTTTTCTTTCAATTATATTATTTATATGGGCCAGCCTTTTTTCGGCGGCGTCCAGTTTTCTTTTTGCCGTCCGGGGCGCATCTACATTCATGCCTATGACCATGTAGTTATTGGGCATTACCAGGGTAAACCCGCTGTGCAGCGGCAGATTGATCCGCTTCAGCTCCTGCTCCACAACCTGCATGGCCTGGCCTATGTTTTCACCACAGGTGATTACCGAAAAAACGTAGTTCTCCTGATAGTTTTTTATTTTCAACTTCCGGATAAAGTCAACCACCATCAGCGGCGGTCCCCACGCGTGGATCGGAAAAACAAATCCCAGGATTTCACCGGCGGCCATGGTGTGTTCAAAGCCGTCTTCTTCATACATCAGTTTGGGGATGGAGCACAGCTTCTCTCCCTGGCCGGCGGCAATATCTTTGGCAGCCTGCAAAGAATTCCCTGTTCCTGAAAAATAATAAATCATCTAAGAACCTCCTTCGGTGGTCTTGGTCTTTATTCCCTATAAAAAATTTTCTACATGAGAAAGGGGATTCCCTTCCCGGCACAGCTTAATACATTGCCCAGGCAAGATAAGAAGGCTGATAATACACGGTGCCTACAGTAAATAGGCGGAGATTCGGGTCTGGCGGACAGCTGCAAGAGGCCGGGCGCCAGGCGAGAAAACAGCCGTGGCAGAGCTATCTGTCTTTAATGGCCGAGGCGATGGCGTTGAATAGAGATAAACTGGTGTCAGAAGGGGTATCACATGAATAGTGCCATACCATTACTCCACCCAACCCATGGTCTAGCGAATAGCCGGTTTTGTTGTATGTTGTTTGATAACAATTATAGAATCTATCTTTGTCTGTTCCTCCAAAATTACCGCCGGCTTTATCACTATATTTGCCCAATTTATCACTTTCGGCGTTATAATCGGTCCACAATTCTGCCATATCACTTGGACGAGCATAAAAAGGTATTCCTAAATCCACCTTGGAGAGCGGAATTTTTTTCTTTTTCATATACTCAATAGCTTCACATTGTGTATAAAAACTGCTGTGATGTCCACGGCTGTCCGGCAAGTCGTAGCACATAAGCTCTATCACATCGATGGCTTCGATATGCTTTCTGCTAAATTTAATTCCCCAAGGTGCAAGCGCAACAGCTACTTTGAGATCAGGCTGCTTTTCTTTCAGACATTGAATAAAACTTCCATAAACATTAAAGTCTTTATAACTCATCGGATATTCCCAATCAAAGGCAAGACCGTCGCAGCCTTTTTCCTTAACATAACTTATCATGTTGTTGGCCAATTTTTCTTTGTTGTCTTTTTTCGCCATAGTTACTTCTTTGGCTAATTCTTTCATCCTGTTGTTCCAGTCGCCCTCATAATGTCTATCCGCTTCAAAAAGAAAATTAACGTATATTGTATAGTTTTTATTTAGTTTTGTTTGTATTTTCTTGATAATATTGAATGAGTTATCTAATAGTGGATCAACTCTGATATCGCCGTTTCTATTAAAAGTCGCCATTCCGAACAAAATAATATCCGTAATGTTGGCCAGGTGCCCTTCGTCTGCATCGTCCAATTGTTGCAATGTATCGGCGACTATATATGCCGTTGTTCTGAAAGCCGTATTTTGTGGCTTTTGATTTTTGAGGGCAATATCTTTAATTGAATATTTTCCGCTGACTTTGGTGATTTTTATGATTATGTTGCTTGCTGAAAGGGCGGGAAAAGTGCAGTAGGCTATTTTTTCTATATAATCCTGCTTGTAGATAAGGTTTTCGCCGTTGTTGGAAGAAGCATAAATTTCCACCGCTTCTATTCCCGAGCCTTCAACTTTGATAATAGCTGTGTTCAGGGTGATGGGGTTATCAAATGCCGCAACAATTGTTGCCGGTTGATTGATATTCTTGAGGGTTGGGGAAGACACTTCTCTG
This sequence comes from Dethiobacteria bacterium, assembly GCA_049277715.1. GTDB lineage: Bacteria > Bacillota > Dethiobacteria > DTU022 > PWGO01 > JAAYSV01. The sequence continues at coordinate 2,945 of JBASYW010000015.1, forward strand.
CCGTCTACCGTCCATGATATCGAATTGATTTGCGGGCTTTCAACGGCAGAGCCAGGTAAATCCGGTTGGTTTGCACAACCGCCCGACAAAAGATTTGCTGTTGCTGTTGCTGTTATTATCAACAGGAATAATAAAGTATAAGTTCTTTTCTTCATATCAATATCAAACTCCAATATTTAATTATAATACATTTATTAACTTAATGCTTAATAAATATTTTTTATCATCCTGTGCGATCACTGTTTGTGTCATTGCGATGGGAGCAAGATAAAGGCGGGGCGAGAGTGGTTAAGATCCTTCGGTCGCGTCCTTCGGCCGTTCCCCCCGGATGATAAATATTATTTATTTTGTCATTGCTATGAAAGTAATGTTTTTATCCTCCTGCACGAATACTGAAAATGCTTTCATTTATCGTGGTGCGGATGGCGCGTGAAAATTCCGAGCGCCCCTCCCCTGTCATCCTGATTTTTATCTTGTCATCCAGAGCGCAGCGAAGAATCTTGTGAGAAAACCAACATTTTGCCCAGGTATAACAGCGGGTATATAAACATAAAGCCGGCGTTGGGCAGGGGTTATTCCGTTCCGGATGGATAATGGCGGAATCGGCAGCGGATCATCGGGACACTATATCGTGAATTTTTCCTATCTTCCCTTTCAAAGGGGGAACAGTCAAATAAATCCCCCCTGGCCCCCCTTTTTCAAAGGGGGGAAACCGTCTAATTTTCAAAAGGGGGAACCGTCTAATC
>JBASYW010000016.1:0-33749 GCA_049277715.1 Dethiobacteria bacterium
ACTCAAATCTGTGGGAGAAGAGGGGAAAACTCCATCCCCGCAATTATGGAAGCGGGCAAAGGAAGCAGGTTTTCCGGATGCATCCCTGTGTGAGTTGATGCAGATCAATGAAGTGAAGGCGGAAGAATATAACCGGCGGGGTGATGTTTATCCGGTATATAAGAAGGTTGATGCCTGTGCCGGCGAGTTTGAGGCAGCGATCCACTATCTTTATTCATCTTTGGGCCGCGATGATGAATCTGCTCCTACCCCGGCGAGGAAGATGGTCGTGTTGGGGAGCGGCCCCATAAGGATCGGGCAAGGCATTGAATTCGATTACTGTTCGGTCCATGCGGCGTGGGCTTTGAGGGCGGAGGGCATCGAAACCATCATTGTCAATAATAATCCGGAAACGGTAAGCACCGATTTTGATACTTCGGACCGGCTGTATTTTGAACCGGTCACCGTTGAAGATGTGATGAATATTATTGAGCGGGAAAAACCGGAGGGGGTTATCGTCCAGTTTGGGGGACAGACGGCTATTAACATCGCCGGCTCTCTCCATAACAAAGGGGTTAAGATCATCGGCACTTCCGTGGACAATATTGATAGGGCGGAAGATCGGGAAAAATTTGATCTTATCCTGGAAGAACTCAACCTGAAACGACCACCCGGGAGAGCCTGTTATTCACTTGAGCAGGCCCTGGAGACAGCCTCGGCAGTGGGTTTCCCGGTAGTGGTGAGGCCTTCCTATGTACTTGGCGGGCGGGCGATGGAGATTGTATATCATGATGATGAGTTGAAGGATTACATGGAGACGGCGGTTAAGGTTTCCCCCCATCACCCCGTACTGGTAGACAAATATCTCAATGGTCTGGAGATTGAAGTTGATGCTGTATGCGATGGGGAAGATATACTGATACCGGGGATCATGGAGCATATTGAGCGCGCGGGGGTTCATTCCGGCGACAGCATCGCCGTCTATCCGCCGCAGAGGCTGCAAGAGAGCATCTACGAAGAGTTGCTTGCCTCCACCCGTCGGCTGGGCAAGGCTCTGGATGTGCGGGGGATGATCAACGCTCAATATGTAGTATATGAGGGGGAGCTCTATCTGCTGGAAGTAAATCCTCGTTCCAGCAGGACAGTGCCGTTCATGAGCAAGGTAACGGGCATACCTCTGGTCAAACTGGCTGTAAAAGTGAGCTTGGGACAAACCCTGAAAGAGTTGGGTTACCGTAGCAGGATAATTGATCCCCCGTCATATGTGAGTGTTAAAGCTCCGGTGTTTTCGTTTGGTAAAATAATGGACCTTGATACCGTCTTGGGGCCGGAGATGAAGTCCACCGGGGAAGTAATCGGACTGGGCTCCACGTTTGCATCGGCACTTTACAAGGCCTTGGTGGCGGCAGGGTTTTCACTGCCCGCAGGCGGTCGTATTTTGGCCACGATTGCCGATAAAGATAAAGAGGAAGCCATGCCGATAATCAGAGGCCTGGCCGACCTCGGCTATGAGATAATGGCTACTCAAGGGACGGCAAATTTTCTGGAAAGAAACGTTATCCCGGTAAAGAGGGTTCGTAAAGTAGGGGAAGGATCACCCCATATTATCGATCTGCTGCGCAACGGGGAAATTAATCTCGTTTTAAACACCCTTACCAAGGGGAAAATCCCCGAAAGAGACGGGTTTAGAATCCGCCGGGCGGCGGCCGAACACAATGTATACTGCCTCACTTCCCTGGATACGGCCAGAGAAATCTTTCGGGTTCTCCAATATATCCGTAGGGGGAAAAAACTTGAATATATCTCGATACAGGATTATCTTAAGGAGAGGGATGTTTCTCCTTCTCTTCGAAATAATTATTCTAATGCGGGGGGCGGATAAAGGTGCCGTTCTGGATCAAAGCCATGCTCCTGGGGCTTTTTGCCGGGGTATTGGGTACCGCCTGCGGGGGTTTATTATCTTTTCTGCTCTGGCGGCCCAGGAAGAAATTACTAAGTCTGATATTGGGTTTTTCAGCGGGAATAATGTTGGTGATTGTTTTTATGGAGTTGTTGTCCGAATCAGTAACCATAGGTGGTCTCTGGTTGGGGCTGATTGGTCTGGCAACGGGTATCCTGCTGCTGTATCTTCTTGATATTTATTTCCCTCACCAGCATTACATCTCCGAAGAAGGAAAGAAGAACCGTTTGCGCCAAGCGGGTGTTTTGCTCTGTATCGGGATCGCGCTGCACAACGTTCCGGAAGGTTTGGCGATCGGGTCCAGTTATTATGCGGATGTAGATTTTGGTCTGGGGATGGCCATCATTATGGCCCTTCATAATATTCCCGAGGGCATTGCCATGGCTACGACCATGAAGATGGGGGGAATCCGCAACTCCATAATATTATTGGCTACCATACTGGCCGGATTGCCGATGGCTTTTGGTGGTATGGTCGGAGCTCTGATAGGCAGTATCTCGTCCACTTTTTTAAGCTTGTCACTTGCTTTTGCGGGAGGGGCCATGCTGTATATCGTCTGTGATGAACTGATTCCCGATGCCCATGATCTGTCCGAGGGACACTCCGCCACGTTGGGGATTGTCTTTGGCGTTATAATAGGGATGTTTATTTTATCGATCCAGTAATAATAAACTAAAGTCAATCCGAAAATCAGTATCAAATAGATTAACAAATATAATCAATCTGTTATTAAAATTTGAAATCTCTTGACTTATTGCTCTTTAAATCTTACTATTAAAAGGGAATTTAATGAAAGGTGGAAGCTGATGAGATGCAAGCGTTAACTCTCTTGGAAAAAATAAGACATATGAAAAAAGCGATTCAGAGTTCCACGGAATCACTTGACTTTGCTGAAGGCGCCCACATATTGCAGGAAGGAATAAGAGCTAACATTTTTATTATTTCCACCAAGGGGCAGATTTTAGGTTATAGTGTAGTTAAAGATTTCGGATGCAGTTATTTCCAGAAAAACATCATCGAAAAAGGCGAATTTCCTTCCTGGTACAATGAAAAATTTCTGATGGGCAGCGATGAATCGAAGATCAACATTGTTTATCAGAGTGATAAATGCGTTTTTAAGAGAGATAGATCTTTGGATTGTCAGCATCATCCGGAAGCGATGGCCGTTGTCCCTATTCTTGGGGAGGAACGGTTGGGCTCTCTTCTGCTCCATAGGTATAAAGACGAATTTTCCATCGACGATATCGTTCTGGCCGAGATCGGTGCGGCGGTAATCAGTATGGAGATGATGAGGGCCATGGAAGAAAGGAATATTGAGGACACCCGTTTCCGGGCGATCCTTGATGTGGCTTTCAGCAGCCTCTCTTATTCCGAGCTTGAAGCTCTGGAAGAAATATTCAGGGAGTTGGCCGGCAGGGAGGGCATCGTCGTGGCCAGCAAGATTGCCGACAATCTGGGTATTACCCGTTCGGTTATCGTCAATGCTCTTCGTAAATTTGAAAGTGCCGGGGTTATTGATTCCCGTTCTTTGGGGATGAAAGGAACTTATATCAAAGTAAAGAATGCCATCTTCAAAGACGAAATAATGAAAAGAATCTCCTAGTAAAAACATTCGATATTACAAAGACATCCGCTGTATAAATGATCACGGCGGATGTCTTTTTTGATCTGTTTATGAGTCTGACTCAGGAACAGAAGCTGCGGATACCTTGATTTAGAGTTCTCCGCAACGCTTAAGCAGTATCTCCCAATCTTCATCCACAAATTGTTGTAATTTAGCCAGCTGCGTCTCATTCTGTTTGTTTTTAAGCAGGTGAGCGAAACGGCCTTGGGATTTAATGTACTCCTCCAGATTTTTTTTCTGGCGTGGTTTATAGTTCAGCTTCCATTCTCCATTCTCCACTTCATACAGCGGCCATACACATGACTGGACGGAGAGGCGGGCAACTTCAATCGTCTCTTCCATGGGGAATCTCCATCCTCTGTGGCAGGGAGCCAGGACGTTGATGAATGCCGGGCCTTTGGCATCAAACGCCTTTGCCGCCTTGTTGGTGATATCTTTCCAATGGCTGATAGATGCCTGGGCCACATAAGGTATCCCATGGGCGGCTACGATAGAGGTAAGGTCTTTACGGTACTCGGTCTTGCCAAAACCGGTTTTCCCGATCGGACTTGTGGTTGTCCAGGCACCAAAAGAGGTGGCCCCCGAACGCTGGATTCCCGTGTTCATGTAGGCCTCATTGTTATAACAGACATACACCATCCTGTGTCCGCGTTCCAATGCTCCGGACAGGGCCTGGAATCCAATGTCATAAGTGCCGCCATCCCCGCCAAAGGCTATAAAGCGATAATCTTCATCGAGCCGCCCTTGTTTTTTAAAGCTCCGGTAGGCAGCTTCGACACCGCTCAAAGTGGAGGCGGCGTTCTCAAATGCGTTGTGCAGGAAAGAGGTCTTCCATGCAGAGTAAGGATATATTGTGGTGGAGACCTCCAGACAACCGGTTGGATTTACGACCACCAGATGTACATCATCGGGTACCGCCATCAATATTTGGCGAATAACGATCGGTGCGCCGCATCCCGCACACATACGGTGGCCACCGCTTAGATATTGTTTTTTCTGAACCGCTTCGGTTATCTTCATTAGATATCATCCCCTTCCCTTAAGCCAAGATAACGTATGCCTTCAGGATGATGACCGTCGAGGAGATCCCGGTAAACGTCTTCGATGAGATCGGTACCCAGGTCTCTCCCTCCCAGGCCGTAAACCAACCCGAAGATATTGGGCCTGTTTTCCAAATCATATAAAGCCGAGCGGATCTCTGAAAATAGCGGTCCGCCTTGCTCTCCTGCAAACATCAGGGAGCGGTCCATGACCCCGATAACCGGGATATGAGCCAAAGCTTTTTGCAAAGCTTCCACCGGAAACGGGCGGAAGAGTCTCAGTTTCAAAAGCCCCACCGGCAGGCCTTTTTTCCGCATTTCCTTCACTACATATTTAATCGTTCCTGATGCCGAACCGGCTACTACCAGTGCAACCTTGGCATCTTCCAGGTAATATTCCTCGAACAATCCATAGTGACGGCCGAACTTATTTCCGAATTCCTTTCCTACTTCTTCCACAACCTGTAAAGCATTGCACAACGCCTCTTCCTGAGCACGTTTGAATTCATAATAATAACCGCCCAGTGAATCAAAGTTTCCGATAGAGACGGGATGTTCAGGGTTAAGGAGGTAATGATCCGGATTGAAAGGCCCAATAAAGCTGCGGACTTCTTCATCCTCATAGAATTCCGCGCGCTCCATACTGTGACTGACGATAAACCCATCCAGATTGACCATAACCGGCAGGAGAATCTCCTTATTTTCGGCTATCCTCACGGCCTGGATGGTGTTGTCATAGGACTCCTGGGCATTTTCACTGAATATCTGTATCCACCCGGCATCACGTGCACCCATGCTGTCACTATGGTCACAGTGGATGTTGATGGGGGCGGATAATGATCTGTTTACGTTGGGCATAACGATAGGAAGCCGTAACCCGGAAGCGATATACAGCAGTTCCCACATCAGGGCCAGTCCCTGAGATGAAGTTGCCGTCATTACCCTTGCGCCGGCGGCGGCGGCACCGATGCAGGAACTCATGGCACTGTGCTCGCTCTCCACATTGATCATTTCGGTATGGACTTCGCCGTTCACGACCATCTGAGAAAAAGTCTCGACGATTGACGTTTGCGGCGTAATCGGATAAGCCGATACAACATCGGGTTCAATCTGACGCATGGCTTCGGCAACGGCATCGGTACCAAGAATAGCAGCTATTCTAGGCATTATCCTTCACCTCTTTCTTCCTTAGAGTAGCTTCATCAACCATTTTAATTGCTTTTCTACGACATTCCCGGGCACAGATACCACACCCCTTGCAATGCTCAAGGTTGATACCGGTCATTTTGCCATCTTTGGTACATATGGCCGCATCCGGGCAGTACATAAAGCATAGAAGGCAGTTATTGCATAACTCATCATCTTTAATCGGCCGCCGGGAACGCCATTCTCCTGTCGAATATTGTTCGGCGTTGCCGGGCTCGGTAATTATCCCTCCCCGGGGATGCTTTTTCCAACCCCATTTATTAATGTCTTTTACTTCCCACTTTTTCATGTAGTCTAACCTCCTCGTATGCACGTTTAAGAGCTTCAATATTCATATCTACTACTCGGGAAGAATACTTTTTGCTAAAAGAAGATCTCAGATTCTCTATCGCTTCTTCTTTCTCCAACAAACCGGAAACTTTTAAAAATGCGCCCAGCATGGGGATATTGGCAAAAGGTCTACCGATCACATCAAGGGCAATATGGGTTGCATCCACGGTATAGAGCCGATAATCCTGTAATCCGTAGGCCTCCGATAATTCATTGGGGTTGAGGCTCGTGTTTACGATGATGATCCCATTTTTCTTTAAACCGGAGGTAACATCGAGAACGTCCATCAACGTGGTATCTAAGACCAAAATCACATCCGGGTCTGTAATCCCACAGTAAACCGATATGGGGGATGAACTGATACGGTTAAAAACCTGAATCGGGGCCCCCATCCGCTCAGGTCCGTATTCGGGAAACGATTGAAAGTACATGTTTTTGGGTAAAATCATTTCTACAAGGGTCTTGGATGCCGTAACCGCACCCTGTCCTCCACGGGCATGCCAGCGAATTTCTGTAACTTTATTATTGGAGCATTCCAAGCATCTCCACCTCCTACAATAGCTAGTATTGGTTCATTTATAATTGTTACCCATCTAAAGAATATATCAAATTAGTAAATGCTTGTAAAGCAAAGGCACGGCTAACTAAAACAACTGATTAGTCTGATTATTTTAACTGTGCATGGCCTTCAAATTGCCTTAATAAATTGCCGCTTTCTGTACAAAAAATTAGCTCATTTCTACAATTGACTTGATCTTACAAAGTTGCTAAACTTATTAAGTATTGATATGAATTCAAGGAGGATGCTGAAGTGAATTATGAAGCCGGTAAAGCTATCGGTATTTTGGATTCGGGAGTAGGCGGATTGACCGTAGTCCGCGAATTTTTTCAGCACCTCCCCTCTGAGAAAATAGTATATTTCGGCGATACAAACAGGTTTCCCTATGGTTCCCGCCCCCATGATGAGGTCCGCCACTTTTCCCTTCAGATCATTGACTTTCTAATAACCCAGGAGGTAAAGATGGTTGTGGTGGCCTGCAACTCGTCTACGGCCGCGGGACTTCCATATTACCAGCAGCAGTTGGAAGTTCCGGTCGTAGGGGTTATTGAGCCGGGGGCTCGGGCGGCGGTGGAAACCACCCGCAGTGGACGTATCGGCGTCATTGGCACCAGCGGCACTATTGCCAGTGGGGCTTATGAGAAAAGTATCTACGCTCTCGATCGCTCTTTGGAGGTATTTAGCGTAGCCTGCCCGCTGCTCGTCTTGATCGTGGAAAACAATTTGATCCATACACCCGAAGCGCGGAAAGTGGCATATGAATATCTCTATCCTCTCAAGCAAGCCGGGGTCGATACACTGATCCTCGGTTGCACTCACTATCCCCTTATGGCGGATGTACTTCAGGATGTAGTGGGCAATGATGTAACGCTGATCAGCTCCGCGGAGGAGATTGCCCGGGGAGCAAAGGAATTATTTACCTCGCAGAACCTCTTGACCCCTCTTAAAGAAGGCACCCATCGCTTTTTTGTCAGTGGTGACCCTTCCAATTTTGAGGAAATAGGCCGGAAATTACTGGGCAGCAATTTAAAGGCCTACCGGGTTACTCTGTAATTTAAAGACATCTTCTCTTATTTCGGGCATATTTTCACCTTTGGATCGATATGAATATAAAAACAAATGATCGATTGATATGTGTATCTTCTTTAGGAGGTTGGGAAATGAAGTTAACCTTGTTAAAGACGGCATTATGTTCGGCATTGATTTTTCTGCTGCTGACGGCAGGGTGCGGCGGCAATGGATGGCCTCTTTCATCGTTGCAGAAAGAAATCCATAGATCTGAGAGATTGACCCTGCCTTCAAAAGAAGAAGATGAGGAAGAGGCGGCTCTGACCGACCTCTACACTTTGTACTATCCGGATATCAACAATCGTTTTCTGGTGCCGGTTACCCGTAAAATATCGTCTACGGAGATGATCGCCCGAAGCATAGTCGAGAATCTTATCGCTGCCGCGGAGCCTGATCCGGAGTTGTCCAGGGTAAAACTCTACCCCCCCATTCCTTCAAACACCATCATCAGGGGGCTGAATATTGAAGATGGATTGGCCACGTTGAATTTAAGCGCCTCCTTCCTGACTTATCCGCAAGAAACGGAGAGATTGGTTCTGGGGAGTATATGCGGCTCACTGCTGCAGTTTGAAAACATCAAGCGGGTATTGATAACGGTAGAAGGGGTAAAGATCGATAAATTCCCCGGAGGAACCCCGGGCCGGGATCCCTTTGAAGAAGAGGATGTGATGATCAATCCTGAAATCAGCGATGAAGTTGAAGACTATCAGAGCAGCACGGCACTCACGGTGTATTTTGCCTACGGGGCTCCAAACCGCATACTTTATGTTCCGGTAATCAGGGTGTTAAGCGACCCGCCGGCGGAGGATCCCGCGAAAGCTTCGCTGGAGGAGCTTCTTGCCGGGCCACGCCATCGAAGCGGTCTTTTCAGTGATATTCCTGCTGATACCAGATTGCTTGATTTTGAAATAAAAGACGGCATCGCCATCGTAAATCTTTCTGCAGAGTTTACCGGATACCATGGAGGAAAAACCGGCGAGGAGAATATGCTAAATTTGATTGTGCTGACTCTGACCGCATACGAAGCGGTCGATGAGGTAAAAATTCTAGTGGCCGGAAAAGAGATAATCTTGCCCGAAGGGGCTGACCTTTCTTTGCCTCTGTCCCGCCCCGAGCAGATCAATTACCTGAAAAAACAATAGCCCATGGAGACCGGGCAGGATTTCACCAATGGCTGCGGTCATATCTTCAAGCGCGGTATAGTTCAAGGTAGGTCAGATGCCGGAAATACTTCAAGGCGCGGCTGGCGCCATAGACAACCGAGGTAAAAGGTTCTTTGACGATGTTTGCCGGCAGGTTCAATTCGTGGGTCAGAAAGAGATCAATATTTTTTAGCAGTGCTCCCCCGCCCACCAAAAACAGGCCGCTGTTCAATACGTCACTTGCCAATTGAGGGTGGACCTGATCAAATACGTTCTTTATGGCTATTGTCCAGGGATACAGGATAGGGGTGATGGCCTCATTAACTTCTTCGGCCGTTATCAGGGCCTTATCCGGTTTCTGAGTCTTCCAGTTTATACCCCGTATCTCAAAAGATTTATCGGGCGGCGGATTCAGGGCATAGCCGATCTCATGTTTGGTCCGTCCCGCGGTTCCCGAACCTATCTCCATGCTGAATTTATGGTAAACATATCTCTGTATGGCACTATCAAGGCTGTCTCCGCCCTGGCGGATGGATTTTGCAAATACAATGCCGCCCATGGCAACGGCGGCTATCTCCGTAACACCGCCGCCCATATTGATAATCAGACTGCCGTTGCTGTCTTCAATGGGCAACCCCGTGCCGATGGCGGCGGCCAAAGGTTCCTCAATCAGATAAATATCCTTGATACCGGTACGTTTCCCGGCGGTAATGACAGCCTGCCGCTCCACCTGAGTGGTGCCGCAAGGGATGGTGATAATGGCCCGCAGCCGCACCAGGGGAATCTTGTTGACCGCTTTAAAGAGAAAATGCTGCAACATCTTCTGGGCATAATTGAAGTCGGCCACGACACCTTCCCGCAGCGGTTTGACTGCCTTGATATTTACCGGCGTCTTGCCCAGCATCAGATAAGCCTTTCTTCCTGCGGCAAGGAGTTCGCCGCTACGCTTATCTATCGCCACGACCGACGGCTCCTGCAGAATGATGCCTTTGCGGGGGGAATAGATCAAGGTGTTGGTTGTTCCCATATCCACGGCCAGATCTCGGCGAAAGAAGGAGGTCTGATATTCGCTTAAGCCTTTTTTATCCAATGGGGATCCTCCTATCCGGGTTTCCCCGCAAAATCTCTCTTTATTATTTATCCTCAAGAGAAGATGGATTATGCACAGGATTCGTTGTTTTTGTTGTTGAAGAAAATGGATTCAATGTTTTTATGCCGAGACAACCTGATTGCGGCCTCTTCTTTTGGCTTTATAGAGGGCCTGATCGGCTTGAGTAATAAACTCGGTGAGGGTGGTATGCTTATCTATAGCCGGGATCGAGGAGACTCCCAGGCTGATGGTCAGGTTTCCTGCAGGTTGAGAATGCTGATCCATGAATTTATAATTTTCCACGGAGAACCTTATTTTTTCCGCAACGGTAATCCCGCCCGCAAGATCAGTTTCCGGCAGGACGACGGCAAATTCCTCCCCACCGTATCTGGCGGCAAGGTCGGAGCTGCGGATACATTGCTTCAAGATATTGGCGACTGTTCTCAGCACGATGTCACCTCTGGGGTGCCCGTAGCGGTCATTGTAATTTTTGAAGAAATCTATATCGGCGATGATCAACGTCAGATCATGATGATAGCGCCGGCACCGTTTTATCTCTCTTTCCAGAAATTCATGGAAGTATCCGCGATTATAAAGTTCGGTCAGACTGTCGGTAATTGACTTTTTGACGGCGTGGTGATAATTCTGGGTTACCTCTTCATAGTAGAACTTTTTGCGTAAAACTGTTCTCATCTTGATTTGCAACTCGTTAAAATCAATAGGTTTGGTAATATAATCGTCCGCCCCTATTTCCAATGCTTTGAGCTTGCTATCGGAGTCGGAGAGCCCGGAAATAATAATGACCGGTAACTGCAAAAGGTTTTTCTGTTGGCGTACCATCTCCAGAAGCTCCATGCCTCCAAGATCGGGAAGGATAATATCCAACAGAATAAGATCCAGAGCATGGTTCTGGGTTACTTCAAGAGCGGTATTCCCGTCGGCGGCGGTGATGACGGTACAGTTAAGAGATTCCACATAATCTTTAAGCTGTATCCTTATCAATTTGTTGTCATCGACGATAAGGACCACCGGCTTTTTATCTTCATGGGGGACTACCCGATCATTTAAACGCGGCAACCTTGTTGAAGGTTCTTCCAAATTCAATTGAAGTTTCTGTTGCAGATTGCTCTCATTCAACAATCTATCTATCCTGAACAAGAGTTCCGTCCTGCTTAAAGGGCGGCTGATCAGATCATCGGCTCCATTGGCAATTGCCTTTACCTTCTGCTCTTCATTGTTGTTATCGGTTAACAAAATAAAGGAAACATTGGTGGATAGGGAATAATATTTCAATTTCGTCAACAGTTTATCTCCAAATTCATCGGCACCCGAGGCGGTGATTATTATTCCCGGCAAGATGGAGGGGGCCAGCTTAACGGCCAGATCATAATTGGGAGCCTCTGTAACCTCATAGTCTCTTTTTATCAGGATACTTTTAATCAGCCCGCGTTCAATGGGGTTATTTAAGGCCAGCATGATATTAGCGTTGATAATTTGCCCCAAATTATCATTCATTTGATATTGCCTCATTATAGTATTTTTAAATAACCGCTAACATATGATATAATCCACAACGTAGATGAAAGGCGGACGGCTTCCGTTGAATAATATAATTATCAGCTTTAAATTGCAAGGGTTTCCCTTATTAATTGCTTATTAACCAGGGGAATCCAATGGAGAAACCTACCTAAATTATATACGTGTCTTTGGAGGCTGTCAATTATTGAAATTAATCGAATGGGGGGGTGGCGATGCGCAAAAATAACAGGAATGAAGATCAGTTGCGGCCTTTAAAAATTACCCGTAATTTTCTTAAAGACCCTGCCGGTTCGGTGTTGATTGAGACCGGGGATACCAAGGTAATATGCACGGCTACGATCGATGAGAATGTCCCTGCCTTTCTCAAAGGGGCATCTCAAGGCTGGATTACGGCCGAATATGCGATGATTCCTGGCTCAACGACTTCGCGCCACCAGCGTGAACGGGGGCGGACTTCAGGGCGCACTTATGAGATCCAGAGGCTGATCGGTCGTTCCCTGCGTTCCATTGTTCACCTGCCGGATCTCGGAGACAGAACCATCCTGATCGACTGTGATGTTATTCAGGCTGATGGGGGAACCCGCACGGCCTCCATCACCGGTTCTTACGTGGCGCTTATCGATGCCCTGTTTTACCTGAAGAGGGAGGAGCGGATTGAACGCTTGCCGATCATCGATTTTCTAGCTGCAGTGAGCGTGGGGATAGTAGACGGGGAATACCTGCTGGATCTGGATTACAAGGAAGACTCCGGGGCGTCCGTCGATCTGAATGTGGTGATGACCGCGAGCGATAAATTCGTAGAGATACAGGGCACTGCCGAGGGGAAAACATTCAGCCATGAGGAACTTGATCTGCTTCTGGTGCTCTCCGGGAAGGGCATCAAAGAGCTAATCCTGGAGCAGAGAGCGATCCTCGGCCATGATGCTGTCGCAGAGATAGATGAAAGCATCAATTACTATCAGAATACCTGAGAAGAAGAGGGAGAATAAATTGGGAAAGGGCGTCAGAAAGAAGCTGGTTGTGGCTACATACAACGAAGGTAAAGCAAGCGAGATCCGCAATTTACTGGCAGACCTGCCGCTTGAGATTGTGTTCCTGAAAGAGATCGAAGGGGCGCCGGTTGTCGTTGAGGATGGCGAAAACTTTACGGCCAATGCGATGAAGAAAGCGCGGCAGATATCTGCCTGCTGCGGGGAGATCACCTTGGCCGACGATTCCGGGCTGGAGGTGGAGGCTCTGGGCGGCCTTCCCGGAGTAAAATCGGCACGTTTTGCGGGGGCCGCAGCTGATGATCTGCAGAACAATCTGTTGTTGCTGGAAAAGCTGAAAGGGGTTCCTCAAGAGAGACGAGGCGCCATGTTTACCTGCGTTCTTGCGATCGTCTGTCCCGACGGCACAACTGAAATAATCGAGGAGAGCTGCAAGGGGATCATCGCCGTCGCCCCGCGCGGAAAGAGAGGCTTCGGCTATGATCCCCTCTTTGTATTCGAAGGGGGAGAACTTACTTTTGCCGAGATGGGGCCGGGAAAAAAGAACATGGTCAGCCACCGCGGCAAAGCTCTACGCAGACTGCGTCCGGTGATAGAAAAACTCTTCTGCTGCTAAAAAATTTTGCATCTGCTTTTTTCCGCATCGACCCTGGAGGCCCTGAACTATAAAGCCTGCCTTGCTTTCGTATCCAGATCAAAGGCCACTTTTTTCGTAAATCGGCTAAAGATAATACAGCATAACCCGGTGATTAACAGATGATAGGTGCTGAAAGCATAGATGATAAACCACTTTAGATCCGGCAGGAAAACCTCATTCCCTCCCTGATTGATTGCGGCCACGATGATGACAACCAGCAAGGCAATAATCAAGACCGCCGTGTGCAGGGAGAAATTCTCGAAGCCGGCCTGCTCTTTCATCCACCGGACAAACAACAGATAAAAGAAGATAAAAGCGATCAATGCCGGCAAAGTAATCATAGCCACGAATTTAAGATTTATATCGACGATACTGTAAGAATAATCGAGGCTTAAAAGCCTAAGAGTAAGTTGATAAACGATAAAATATACGATCGTAGCGGCAAAAGCACTGGCCAGGGCTCGGCCTCTGCCCCTGAACATATTCCTGACGTTATTCCACCGATAGAGTCCGAACCACAGAAAAATAATGATGAGCATGATCGCCAGGATGATTATGGTAAAAACAAGTTGGGAATGAACCACTTTATCGTTCATTATTTCATGCAGGCCGGCGATCGATATCTCCTCCGCCCCGCCGGAATAGGGGATATCAAAACGATCGTATAGTGAGGCCACGAAAGGCCGGTGTAATTCACCAAGCGTGTTATTATGCTGTGTGACTGCTCCCTGCGCCCAGTTAAATGGTTCATCCATAACCCTTCCCTCCATGTAAGAAGAGAAAGGCACTCCTAAAATGGCCGCGATGGTCGGGGCGATATCGAACTGATTATAACCATCCGCCGTTCCGGCCTGAACATTTCGCCCCCAAATCACAAGGGGAACTTCAACGGCCTCTTTTTCTGGCCCGCCGTGCCCTCCCCTGTCGATATGCCCATGATCGCCGACGACGATGACGATGCTTTTTTCGGGATGGGGAATAGCCTCCACAAAGTCACGTATATAGAGATCATTTTCTCTTGATCTTTCGGAAAATTCCGGGGAGGTACCGCCGTAATTGTGCCCGGCCATATCGACTTCCATCGAGTGGACAATCAGAAAATTGGGGGAGTGCTCCTCCATGATCTTTCTTCCCTCGGCAAATATTTCCTGATCATCATAAGTATAATTATCATTATCGTCGTAGTAATATCCAAACTGGATGGGCAGGGTTATATCTTTAACGGTCCTGTTCTCGCACCCTTTCCCTGTCCGGTAAGGGGTGCCCACGGCTATCTCATAGAACCATTTATATGCCGAAGCCCCGGTTTTCACCCCTTGATCGGCGATGATATCGTAGATGGTGGGGATGGTGAGTCTGCGTGCCTGAATATTGCTGTTTATACCGGTGATCGAGGAGGAAGCGCCTGTGATAATCCGCGCATAAGCGGGCCGTGAAAATGTCGGCTCCGGCACGGTCATGATGCCGTATCCTCCCTGGGCGGCCAATTCGCTGAGATAGGGCATACTGTCCATCCCATCAACTCGAAGCCCGTCCACGATGATCAGATAAACATAATCGGCCAGCGCTTCGGAAGGTGCCGCCGAGAACTCGTCTTCCATCCGCTCTATCTCCGGATTGCGCAGTTCTACGGCTAAAACACCCTTGATTAAAAATAACAAGGCGGCCAAAGATATAAAAATCCAGAATGCCATCACTTTTTTCTCTCTTACCGTTTTAGTAGCCATTTTTCCTCCCTGTTAAAAACTCATATTCGATAATAAAACATCGGTGATAATACTTTATTACAGTATATCAAAAGTTAAAAAAAAAGGATATTGTTTAGCGGCGTTTGCCTTTATTGAAATGATGTAAACTCTGTGTTAAAATGAATACTGCCTTTGTGTTGGTTGAACCGGGCGGGAGCCCTTTTAAACCATCGGGATTGTCGGGGCGTGGCGCAGTTTGGTAGCGCACTTGGTTTGGGACCAAGGGGTCGCAGGTTCAAATCCTGTCGCCCCGACCACCACCGGAAGGCCCGGGGGTAAAGGGCTTTCCGGTTTTTTGTGTGTTGTAGTATGCCGTAGTATTTAGGCCCCAAAAGGTGCCGGAGTCCGTGAAATGATATTTCCGTCCCTGAAAGGTTAATCCTCGCCTTAATCTTATAATTTACCTATTAACTTTTTATTAAACCGCCCTGCTCTTGCCATTAAACCTAAAGGAAATGGTTCATCATGTCTTTTGTTATCTTTACAACTCCATTCTTCAGCCAGACATTTTAATTCCTCTGCTGTTATCAAAACTATGTTTCTACCTAAGTGATCGGAGGTATATTGAAAGGCAAGTATTTCAGACTCTTCTGTAAAATCAGGGGCAATGACAAGAAAAACAGGTACAGGCTTATCAGTACTTTCCATATAATCATGGAATTGCTTGATATGGTCTTTAAGATTAACTAAGCCTGGATTTTCTTTGCTTTTATTATCCCACATAACATACATGTCTTTAAAACTTAATAACCCATCTGGATGATTTGTACCAACCTGTTTTAAAGGTGTATGGTTTAACTTATATTCAAATAAATATTTTGTAGCTTCTTCAAAATATCTTTCAACTTCTATATCTTTAGAAATAATATTGTGGCCTCGAAGTAATGAGTAATCTCTAATTGAGAGAGCCTCATACATTTCATACCATTTTTCTCTTTCATCCTCTGTTTTCTGTGCTGCTTGCCTTAAGTTGTCATAATATTTTATTATTCTTTCAATTCTTTCTTGTTTTGTTCCACTAACAGGTAAATCTAATTCAGAACACCACTTATGTAACGACTCATTGTCTAACCCATTTCTTGATGTAGTACCCCCAAGTAAAATAGATGGCTGAATATTTCTAATAACTTTTTCTGTAAGTTTTTCTACGGTATCGTTATTACTCCAAAAAATATTTGATTTATCAAGAGCATTCCTTAAGTACTGTTTCTTTTTAACAAATTTGTATTGCATGAGTATATTATAATTTGGTTCTTTAATTTCTAAATTTAAAATCTTTTTCATTACTTCTGCCAACTCTTTAGGAATAATATCAAGATCATCACCATTTTGGTCACGTATAGAAAATAAAAGCCCTTGCTTTTGTAAAAACTTTCTGGCATCTACAATTTCTCCTCTAATATGAATGTCATTATTAACTTTGGGATATTTCCCTAACTTAGCTTCTAAAAAGGCATTGTCCCACTCATTTATATACAATCTTTCCCTTAATTTTTTAAGTAAATTAATTTCATCTGGACTTTTATTGTCTTGATATTCCCAGGCAACTTTCAGCACAAAATAATATAATTCAATGTCTTTTTGCCTCTGTGAATTTGTACTTGATAAATCTGAAACATCCATTTCATTAGATCTATTAACCATTTTTTGTTCATACGCCATTACTTTTTCTTCAGTTTCTTCACTACTTAAAACATATCCATCCTCATTAAGCAAAATATCCCTGATAATTATTTTGCTTAATACTCTATAATTTAAATTTAGGTGACCGTAAAAGGAATATTCCATACTTTTAGAAACAGAGTCATAATGTAAGTATTGAGGTTTTACTTTTAAAAGAGCATCCTTTGTTTCTTCTTCACTTAAGTTGCGATGGTCAACTACATATGCTGAAGCAACCCTTCTTAAGTCAGGTATCGTTCCTATTGCTTTAATAACATCATCAAATTTCACAATAGCACCTCCCCAAAAATTGTTTTAAGTTTATATCTTTCTACAAAAGTTTCTACAAAATGACACATATTTCCTGCCCAATATATAAAAAGAGCTGGTTTTACCCCGGACCCTGGCATATTATGAAATGCCCTTCCCGTTTTGCCTGCTCTAATGCCTGCCTTAAAACATCAGATGCCCTTTTTAAGTAAACCGGATAATAATCATCTGATCCTTGCTTAACTTCAGGCTTTGGCAACCTTTTTTCTATGATTGACCCCGAATCATATATAAATGTACAATGAGATATTACAAGATATTAATGCGCTCTGCAGTCTTAAAATCCAATTATGGTTCTTTCTTAAAATAGAGCGCAATTAAACTATGCGAGGGACAATATGCCAAGAAAATTTATAGCGGCAACATTAATTATTATTATGGCCGTAACCCTTACCGCATGTGACAGAGAGGATGACTGGAGGGACAAGGATTATGACTTATCCCTGCCGCAGCTTGGGGAGGATGGTTGGTATGAGGTTTTTACGGACCATTTTGACGGCGATTCCTTAAATGAAGAAATCTGGACATATTCTCCTCACTGTTTGCGGTGGGAAACCCAGACAGGAAAGGAGATACACTCAAATTACTGGTGCGATGATATGGTCAGTGTAGCGGACGGCTATGTTTCCATACGTGCATGCGAATCGGACAGTCATAGCTGCAGCAAGGGACTCTGCCCGTCCGGCGGCCGTTTTTCCGGCGGTATCGAGACCAGAAGGATTATATCTGATGATTTTGGCGACAACAAGGGCGACAGTGATGAGCTCCTGTTCTCGCAGGCTTATGGCTACTTTGAGACAAGAGTCAGGTTTCCTGATGCCCCCGGACTTTGGGCGGCATTCTGGCTGCAGTCTTCCAACCAGAGAAAGGTGGGCAGCGAGGGCTGTGATGGCACCGAGATAGATATCTTTGAATCCGCTTTCCGGAAAAAGCCCCATAGAATGGGGCACGCCCTTCTTTGGGACGGTTATGGCCGCGATAGCAAAGTATCCGGGTATATTACCAATTTGGATTACAGTTTATATGAGGGGTTCAACACCTTTGCTCTCAAATGGACGCCTGAATACTATGTCTTCTATATCAATGGCGTTCCGACCTGGGCGACCAATAGCGGCGGAGTATCCAAGGTAAGGCAATTCCTAAGATTGACGGTAGAGATAGACGCCGGCGATGCCTATGGCCCTCACGGCCAGAGGATCGGGCATTTTAAATACGGGGAGGAGCCCGTATTCATAATAGATTACGTCAAGGTTTATCAAAATTCCAATTATGAGAAATACATAATAGATGATGATCTATTCCCCGGCGAGCTTGATTATATTAATTGATAAATCGCCTCTTCCGACAAGATAATATTATACAGCGGCCAATTTAAGGGCATAGTTATTTGTTTCAATAAAAATAAAATAGAAAGGCTAACGCGGGACAGATATACTTAATTTTTCCATGGCTCCCTACGTTAGCCTTTTTTATTCCGGGGACACTTTAAAAATCAGTTATTCTCTTTCATTCCGTCATAATTTTCACCAAAATATTTAATATCTATGGGCTTATTACAGGCCAATCATATGGTTCGGTGCTCAGGGTCCTGTTTACCATGCCCTGTTTCGCTTCCGCCGTGATCGGATGTGACCACCACAAGCCAATCCTCAAATATTTATGGCATATTAACTTGTCTATATAAATAATGAGCAGACATAACAGCGGGGTGTTGCCGTTCCGCTTTAAATGCTTTCCAGTTCACTCATTATTTCTGCGGAAGGTTTATTGGGAATGACGGCGACGGTCTCTCCATTGTATTCAAAGATGGCCTTATCATCGGCGGTAACTTCACCGATTACCTCTACCCGGGCCCCCTTCGATCCGGCTGCGGCGATCACTTCATCCGCATGTGCGGGCGGTACCTGCAGCAACATCCTGGCCTGAGTCTCACAGATAAGAATCTCTTCGGGGGAGAGTCCTTCTTCTCTCAGCGGAACCTTGGAAAGATCCACGGTTGCCCCGAATCCGCCAAAACGTACGGATTCACACACGGCTGCTCCGAGTCCGGCCGCCCCCAGATCCGAACAGGATTCGATTCCGTCTACTTTATACGCTTCCAGGGTCGAGTCCATCGTTATTCTTTCTTCTTTAAAGAGGGCCAGGGCGGGACGCATCTCCGGAACCAGGCCGGCGCGGTAAAGGGTATCGTTGCCGTCGCTGCCGGTTTCGCCGATGATGATTAATTTGTTTCCGGCGCGCTTGGCCGGTTTGGTGAGCGGCTTTTTGGTGATCAACTTTCCAAAGGCGCTGATGACCATAGCCGGAACGATATCGCTGAAGGATGTAGAGAAGCCGCCTCCGGCAACAAACATCCCCAGTGAAGCGCACATATCTCTGATTCCTTTAAGCATGAGATTAAGTCGCTCCTGACTGGTCATTGTTTTGCAATTGCCACACGTGCATTTACCTGTAAAACCGCAGGGCCCGACGATCACTTCTTCATCGAGCGGTCTGGTGCCGATAAAATCAAGAATGAAGAGCGGTCTTGCCCCCATGGCGACGACGTCGCGAGCCGAGCCGCCTACTCCGGTGGCTGAACTGTCATAGGGCCGGGGCACGCAGGGGCTGCAGTGACTTTCCATCTTGGCGACAACGTATGTCTCTTCGCCGGGAAGCTTGAGCACAGCGGCATCATCGTTGGCATCCGGGCCCACAATCATGCTGCCCGGCAGTGTTTCGCTGATCTTATCATTTAAATTTTTAAAAGCGTGAAAATCAATAGCTTTGTCGGCATTATGGTGAAGATGAACAAACAAGGCGTGCATTAGCGCTTTTTCAACCCGATTCATATTAAATCTCCTTTTACTGTTATTTTAATTTTGTTGGTGTTTTTATCAACAATTTATTCTATCATAAAGAGCGGTTCTGTTGTAGCGTTAAGGGAAAAATCAAATCAAGGCACTGTAAGTTTAAAAGAATCCCACCCTAGCCTGCTTGAGTCGTCTGCAGTTATCATTGCTATGAAAGCAAACGCTTCGTTGTTCGTTGTTACCCTGAAGCTAACGGATTTTCGTTTATCATGGTGTGGGCAGCGCGTGAGAATTCAGAAGGAAATGGTACGTCCCGGCGATGGTATTGCGTGGCCGGAGGCGTCCGCTCGGATTGGTTCGGCAAGTCAGGGTTCTCGGTACCCGTAAACATGATATAATCAATAATATATAGCTGATTTTAGCCGGTGCACATCATTTCATCTGCTTAGTCGTGCTTGGTGTGTATGAAATATATGGCAGGGGAAGGCAACCTGCCTCACCCATTTTATGCGATTGATTTGGAGAGCTTATGATTACATTGGATTTAAACGGACCATGGATATTAATGCGCAGTGATGATCCGGATAATCCGATCGAGGCCCGTATCCCGGGATGCAATTATCTTGATCTGATGAGAGAAAAGATCATCGATGATGTCTTTTATGGCACCAATGAAAGGTTATACCGCTGGGTGGCCGAGAAGGATTGGATTTATACAAGACAGTTTACGGTCGATGATCGGGTGCTGGATCATGATTTCATCTTTCTTTCCGTCAGCGGGCTGGATACCGTTGCTGATATTTACATCAACGAAGAGCTTATCGGACACGGTAAAAATGCTTATGTGGATTATCGGTTTGATCTTAAAAACCATCTGTTGGCGGGCGGCAATGAGATTAAAATATATTTTCATTCTCCGATAAAGTACATCTCCGAAAAACAGCGTAAAGACCCTTTTCCCCATAATTATAACGGGTTAACCGGTTTTCCCCATCTTCGTAAACCGGCCTATCATTTCGGGTGGGACTGGGGTCCGATACTTCCGCCCTCGGGCATCAGCGGAGGGATCTGCATCAACGCTTTTAAGCGGGGCTATATAAATGATTTTGCGGTCAGGCAACAGCATTTTAAAGATAAGGTCAGGCTGGTCATGGCCCTGGAAACAGTCCGATCAGATAATGCCGAAAGCCGTGATTTTGCTTTATTATGCAAAATATTCGGTCCTGATGATCAGGAAATTTGTACTCAAAGAATAAACCTGACCGGCGATAAAATGAACTGGGAGATGGATATCGATCATCCTGTTTTGTGGTATCCCAACGGTTATAGAGATGTTAAAACACAGCCGTTGTACAGGATTGAATTGGAACTCATCGATCAAGAGGAGATCCATGATAAAAAGCATTATAAAATTGGCCTGCGAACCATAGAGCTGGACAGAGATAATGATCGGTGGGGGCAGACGTTTGCTTTCAAGGTCAACGGAAAGAAAATATTTTGCAAAGGTGCCAACTGGATACCTGCAGACAGCTTTATAACCAGGACGGATGCAGATCATCTTGAATATCTGGTCCGGAGTATGGCCCAAGCCAATATGAATATGGTACGGGTGTGGGGCGGCGGTTATTATGGAAGTGAGGAATTTTTTGATCTCTGCGATAAATACGGCCTCCTGGTGTGGCAGGACTTTCAATTCGCCTGTGCGCCTTATCCTCTTTATGATCATGATTTTTTAAATGATGTTCTCCGTGAGATAGATGATCAGGTAAAAAGGCTGCGCCATCGCGCCAGTCTGGCCCTCTGGTGCGGCAACAATGAGATAGAGATGATGTCTCCGGCTTGGATGACCAGAAGAAAGTTTATCAGGAGCGCCGGCGATTTCTTTTATAAAATTCTGCCACGGAGAGTTAAAAGGCTTGATCCCGTAACCCCCTATTGGTACGGCTCTCCTTCCGGCGGCAGGTATTTGAAAGGTGTTAATGCCGATGCGACGGGGGATACCCATTTATGGAATGTATGGCACGGATTACAGAGTTTTTCTTATTACCGGCGCAGATTGACCAGGTTTTGCAGTGAGTTCGGATTCCAATCGCTTCCCGATATTGATACGGTAAGGACGTTTGCGACGGAGAAGGACCTGCATATGACATCGGAAGTCATGAATGTGCATCAAAAATGTATCAGCGGTAATGACAAAATAATTTATTATATGGTCTCACACTTTTTTATCCCCTCCGATTTTGAAGATTTAATCTATATATCTCAGCTTATTCAAGCTGAGAGTATCAAGTATGCGGTGGAGCACTTCCGGCGAAATAACGGAAGGTGTAACGGAGCTCTTTATTGGCAATTAAACGATTGCTGGCCGGTAAACAGCTGGTCGAGCATTGATTATTATGGAAAATGGAAAGCTCTTCATTACTATGCAAAGAGATTTAACCAGCCGGTGGCTGTCTCCTTTCTGCCGGAAAGAAGAAGGATAAAGATATATGCATATAACGAAAAACAGGATGATTTTAAAGGGGTTTTGAGATGGAAAATTGTTGGTTTTGATGGTCAATTATGGGAAGACGGTATGGAAACCCTGGTTTTAAAATTCAATGAGGTCTATATAAGAACCCTGGATGCGGCCCGTTATTTAAAGCCGGATTCAATCGGTAACACGGTGCTGTTTGCCGGAATCTATGATCAATATGACCGGCAGATTGCTTACAATACCTTTCTGTTTACCAAAGAGCGGTATCTGCAGTTGACCAAACCGAAGATAACCAGACAACTCAGGCTGGAGGATGGGGTTCTGATTATCACCCTCAAGAGCAATACTTTTGCCAAAGGGGTAATGCTGCACTTGAAGGGTATCCGCAACCCTTTTTCCGATAACTTTTTTGATCTGTTAAAAGATGAAGAGAGGTCTATAACCATTAAGGTGGGGCATAATTGTAATCTGGACGACCTGCGGGCCAGGCTTTCTGTGAAATGTTTAAATGATGCGGAGCGGAAATATGCAAAATTTCGGGAAAGGTTGATAAGGCTGAAGATCTTACTTCTGCCCATGAATATTGCTAATAAAATATTGTACAAGTTTTTGTAGTTGTTAATCATTGAATTTTAAAGACTTATCCCCCTTGGCTCAGGCCGGCCAGGACCGGCAAGGAATCCCGATCGGAGGGGATAAAAAAAGGGCTTAAAAATTTTGACATAGGCCCGGATATTGGTTAAAATGGCTGTTGGGATTAATATATATTAGATGTAAATAATGCGGGTGTAGCTCAATGGTAGAGCCCTAGCCTTCCAAGCTAGTCACGTGGGTTCGATTCCCATCACCCGCTCCATTTATTTTAACCTGATCACTGATTTTGACGGTTATTTTTTATTTGAAGTATTATTCTGAAGGTAAAAAAAGGGGAGTGCCGAATAATTTTATGAAGAGAATTTTACAGAAAAATTCGGACTGCATCTTTTCTATACAATAAACGTCTCAACATTGCTACTTATTAGATATTCTACTTGTTTTTAATCCAACATCGTGATATTTTTGTGTGTTTTTCAGTTCCTTATCAATATAATAGTATGAAAGCGTTAAATTAAACAGGATTTCATCTTCAGGTTTATTGACTGCCGGGTTTCTATATTTTCTTTTATGGAGAGAGAAAGCTTATTATTTCCCTTTTGAGAAGAGAAGGGCATGATTATGAGGATTGAAAAGATACAAAGGGGGACGATGTGTTGAAAACTGAACATTACAGAGCTTTAAGGCACCTCAACACCGCGCTTAAAAATTATCCTGATCTGTCCATAGAGAATTTAACAAGGACCGTTGCCCTTCTGCTTGATGTCGAGCTCGTGGGGGTATGGTTCTTCAAAGATGATTACACCGCTATATTCTGCAAAAGGCTGTACTGTAAAAGCAAGGATGGATATGAGAAGGATCTGGTCATGGATGCCTCCCGATACCCTGTTTTCTTCCGGGTCCTGGAAGAAAAGCAGACGGTGGTAATCGACGATGCTTCGGCCTATACCGGTATGGGGGCGGGGCATTATCTGCATAATTCAGCCCCACGGGCGGCGATCATCGCTCCGGTGTGGATTGATAAGATCATCGTCGGGATTGTCTCCCTGGAACATGCTGATAATAAGAGACTATGGACCTCCCGGGAGAAGACGATGGGGGCTTTGATAACCAATGTTATGGCTCTGTTGGTAGGATCATCCCTGCAGCATAATGTAGAGAATATAACTTTTATCAACCATCTTCCGGGTATAGTTTATCGCTGCATTTGTGATCACGAATTGACGATCGAATTCGTCAGTGACGGATGTTTCCACCTCACAGGCTATCCCCCTTCGGATCTTAAAGAAAAGCGGGTATCTTATCCGGATATCATTCACCCGGCTGACCGATCCAGAGTGCAGAATGAGATCCGACACAAGATGGAGGGGGGGCTTCCCTTCACCGTTGAATATCGGATTATTACGGCCGATGAGCAGGTGAAATGGGTCTGGGAACAGGGGTGGGTGCTAACAACCGCTCCGGAGGATGCAATCGTTCGGGAAGGTTATATCATGGATATCACTGCCTTGAAAAAAACAGAAGAAGATTTCAGGAATGCCGAGCAACGACTGAGAACCATTTTCAACAATGTTAATGATGCCATCTTCATCCATGATCTGGATGGACGGATCATCGATGTCAACGACAAGATGTTGGAAGTATACGGGGTTGATCGTGCGGAGGCTCTGGCGGGAAAGGTGCAGGATGATTATTCCAGCAGCAGGAATCCTGCCGGATTATTGTCCCGGTATTGGGAGGAGGCTCTTGGCGGGAAGAGTAAATTTTTCAAGTGGAAGGCAAGAAGGCCCGGTGATGATTCGGATTTGGATGTGGAAGTGCTGTTGACCAAACTAAATCTTGGAGAACAGGATGCTATCCTGGCGGCGGTCAGAGATATAACCGCATACAAGAATACGGAGGAGGCACTGCGGCAATCGGAGGAGAGATACAAGGAGATACTTTCATCGATAGAAGAACTTTATCTGGAAGTCGATCTGGCGGGGAATATTACCTTCTGCAATGAGGCGGCGTGCCGGATGCTTGGATATTCGCGGGAAGAGTTATTGGGAATCAATTATCGTAAACTTCACCTGGATCCGGATAAGGTTTACCAAGCCTTTAACCTCGTTTACCGCACCGGAAAACCGGATAAAGGCTATACCATGGAGCTTCTCTGCAAAGATGGCAGCCTGATTTTTATCGAGCTCTCTATTTCGCTGATCAAAGATAAAGACGGGAAGATCATCGGTTTTCGTGGGGTGGGAAGGGATGCAACCAAACGGAAACAGTTCGAGGAAAAACTAAAGTATATCAGCTTGCACGACCAGCTCACCGGACTGTATAACCGGGCATATATGGAGCAGGAACTCCGTCGTCTTGAGGAAAAAGAGGGTTGTCAGGTATCAATTATTCTGGTTGATCTGGATGGTCTCAAGTTGATCAACGACACCATGGGGCATAAACAAGGCGATGAACTGTTAAAAAAATGTGCTGCCATTCTTAAACAATCGATCCGGGGTACCGATATATTGGCCAGATTCGGCGGAGACGAGTTTGCCATCATTCTCCCCTATACGGCGGAGCAGGCTGCAGAATTGATTCGCCAGCGGATAAGAACGGCGATTGAAAAATTTAACGAGAATAAACCGGATGTCCATCTGGGGGTCTCCATGGGAGTGGCCACCAGCTCCATGGATGGGGGATCACTGGAGGATACGTTTAACGAAGCCGATGACTATATGTACCAGGAGAAGTTATATCGCAGCGCCGAAGCTCATGAAAAGATTGCGGCAACGATATTGTACAAATTGGATGATCTTGATTATATTACCGCAGGCCATGCCGAGCGCCTGAAGGAACTGAGTATCAAACTGGGAACAAAATTTGAGCTTTCTTCACGGCAATTAAAAGATCTGGTCATCCTGGCCCAGGCCCATGATGTAGGAAAGATAAGTATTCCCAAGGATGTATTATTTAAAGAGCAGCCGCTTACCGAGGCGGAATGGAAGATTATCAGAGCACATGCGGAGAAAGGTTACCGTATCGCCCGTTCAATCCCTACCCTGGCCACGGTTGCCGATCTGATTTTGCGTCACCACGAACGGTGGGATGGAACGGGGTACCCCATCGGTCTGAAAGGCAACAACATTCCCATCGAATGCCGTATCTTTTCTATTGTTGATGCCTATGACGTTATGACCCACGACCGCCCCTATCGCCAGGCCCTGAGCCTTAAGCAGGCGGTGGCGGAACTGAGGCGGTGTGCGGGGACACAGTTCGATCCCGTGCTGATTGAAGAATTTATCAGGATCATAGAAGGATAGTCTTGTGGCGGAGTTCTGCAAGCACCGTTTTTATCTGTAAATCTGTTTGAATTTACCGGAAACCCGGCTACGTTTCTTCAATTTACGTTCCCCTGCCATCCCTCTCTTTCACTCCCTATCATGGACCGTTATTGATTATTTCCTCACTGTTTCTCTGCATAAAATAATGTGCCGGTTTATGAAGAATAATATTATGAGGAATAATATACGGGACGGATAAATGTTAAACAGGGGAAGCGATAGCATATGAAGACAACCGCCAAACAGGCAAACCGCCTGATTAACGAAAAATCTCCTTATTTATTGCAGCATGCTTATAATCCTGTCAATTGGTATCCCTGGGGAGATGAACCCTTCAAAAAGGCTGCCCGGGAGGATAAACCTGTTTTTTTGAGCATCGGTTATTCGACCTGTCACTGGTGTCATATTATGGGAAAAGAAAGCTTTGAGGATCCGGCCGTGGCGGAAATACTCAATAATAATTTTATATCCATCAAGCTGGATCGTGAAGAACGGCCGGATCTGGATGGATTTTATATGGATGTATGTCATCTGCTCACCGGCCAGGGAGGATGGCCCCTGACGATAATCATGACCCCGGATAAAAAACCTTTTTTTGCCGGCACTTATTTTCCCAAAGATTCACGGTACGGGCTAACGGGGCTCTTAAGTCTTCTGCCCAAACTGTCCAAGCTGTGGAGAGAGGAACGTTCCAAGGTGTTAAACGCGGGTGAAGAACTGTGGGAGATGATCAGACAGATCCGTGAACCGTCAACGGATATGGATTATTACTTGCCGGGAACGGAGCTGTTAAAGGATGCTTTCAGCAAACTATCGGAAATTCACGACCGCCATTATGGCGGATTCGGGCACAGCCCCAAATTTCCCATCCCCCATAATCTGATGTTCCTGCTACGTTTTTGGAAACTCAGCAGGAAAAAAGAGGCG
This sequence comes from Dethiobacteria bacterium, assembly GCA_049277715.1. Taxonomy (GTDB): domain Bacteria; phylum Bacillota; class Dethiobacteria; order DTU022; family PWGO01; genus JAAYSV01. Next base: position 27,019 of record JBASYW010000016.1, read on the forward strand.
CTCGATATGGTGGTAAAGACGTTAATCCATATGATCCGGGGCGGTATTTACGACCAGCTGGGGTTTGGTTTTCACCGTTATGCAACCGATCAGAAATGGCTTGTTCCCCATTTTGAGAAGATGCTCTACGACCAGGCGCTGATGGCTCTGGTTTATCTGGAGGCCTATCAGGTTACCGCCGATGAACAGTACTCTGAAGCCGCCGGGCAGATCCTGGATTACGTGTTGAGGGATCTGATCTCCCCTGACGGCGCTTTTTTTGCCGCGGAGGATGCGGACAGCGAAGGTGAAGACGGGGCCTTCTACGTCTGGACGCCTGCGGAAGTAAAACAGATACTGGGAGAGGAGAAGGGACGTCTGTTCTGTGATTACTACGGTATAACCGGGGAGGGGAACTTTGTACACCGGAAGAGTATCCTTCACCGTCGGTATGAAGAGAAGGAATTTGCCAGACAGAAGGTCATGAGTATTGCTGAACTGAAAGCTTTTCTGGAACATTCACGGGCCCAGCTTCTTGATGGGCGCTTCCGGCGGGAACGTCCGTTTCGTGACGAGAAAATTATTGCGGCCTGGAACGGGTTGATGATCGCCGCCCTGGCCAAAGCATCCGTTGTCCTCAATGATCATTCCCTGGCCGAGATCGGCGCCGCCGTGGTACGGTTTATGCAGAACCATATGTTTACGGCCGAAGGAAGGCTGCTCAGATGCTACCGGAAAGGGGAAGCGGCGATACCGGCTTTTTTGGATGATTATGCTTTTCTGGTCTGGGGGCTGATTGAACTTTATCAGGCCACTTTTGAGGCCGGATATCTACGACTGGCACACTCGTTAAATGAACACATGCTCGAACTTTTTGATAATGATGGCGGCGGACTAAACTTTGCAGCCGGCCATGAGGAGGACCTTCTATTCATCAAGGCCAATGCACAGGACAGTGCTCTTCCTTCGGGCAATTCCGTGGCGGCTATGAACCTGTTAAGACTGGGGCGTTTGTTGCGCAAACCCCGGCTTGAAGAGCGGGGGGAAGCCATAATCCGTTCATTTTCCGGTGATATGCAGCGTTCTCCTACCGCTTTTACATTCCTGTTATCCGCCCTGGATTTAGCTCACAGTCCCCCTGAAGAAGTGGTGATCTGCGGCGAGGAAGGCGCGGCTGAAACAACTGCTTGCCTGAAGATGGTGCAGAGTGGATTTAATCCGCATCGAACCATTCATCTGCATCGGAGCGGCAGTAAGGGGGATCAGATTCGTGACCTCTGCCCCTTCCTGACGGAGATGGATTCAGGCGGGGAGCCGGTGCGGGCCTATATCTGCCGTGATCGCAGTTGCCTTCCCCCGGTAAGCGAAACGGCCGCACTGCAAGATCTGCTTGAGCGCCCCGACCGCACCGGAGAGAACGGCGGCGGTTCCAAACGGTAAACGAGATAAAAGATGGAGCACTTGAAAGTGACAATTATCTCGGACCGCATTTGAGCACTTATTTGGCCGCCGGCTGTGCCCCGATCGAACTCGACATATTTCCTGGGAAATATACATTAATTTTTGGAAATGGCGAGCCATACCTTGTTTTTAATTATATAATAAACTAAAATGCTTAAATATGTTGCCTCTTGGCCGGCAACGGGGGAGGGGTTAAGATGAGCGGTTTTCTGGGGATTTGGCAAAAAAAAAGTGATGTATCCTTCCTCGATATGGAGGAGTTAACTTCGGTTTTGGCTCACCGTGGCCCTGATGAGTCGGGGCAATTTATTTCAATGCCGGTGGCACTCGGTTACAGGGGCTTAAACATTATTGATCTATCAAAGAGGCAGCAGCCCCTGTTTAACGAGAACCAAAATCTCTGTCTGGTATGTAACGGCAGGATTTATAACTATCTTCAACTGCGGCAGGAGTTGATCGATAAAGGGCACCATTTCCGAAGTGAGAGCGATTCCGAGGTGATCCTGCATCTCTACGAGGAGGAAGGCGAGCGCTGTGTGGATCGCTTGAGGGGCATGTTTGCATTCTGTATTTACGATCGCGAAGAAGAACAGTTTTTTGGAGCCCGGGATCGTTTTGGCAACAAACCGCTGTATTATGTGGAGACGGCGGATCTCTTTGCGATAGCCTCCGAAGCCAAAGCACTGCTGGCCTTGCCCGGTTGCCACCGGGGTCTGAATGAGTCCGCCCTGCCTCATTATCTTACCTTTCAATACGTTCCGGAGCCGCAGACGATGTTCAAGGGCATCTTCAAAATACCCCCCGCCCATACCTTTACCTATAAAAACAACCGCCTGACACTGGGCCGTTACTGGAGGATCAGATTCCAACCGCGGGCCGGTTCTTTGGAAGATTTTACGGCCGGTACGCGCAGCATCCTGAGTGAAGCCGTAAAACTATATACGCAGAGTGCGCTGCCACTGGGGGCGTTTCTCTCCGGTGGCATTGATTCGAGTGTGATCGTCGCCTTGCTCCGTGAACAGGGCCCGGTCTCCACCTTCAGCGTCGGTTATGAAGATCTTGCCTACAGCGAACTTTCCGAGGCGGCGGAGACAGCCCGCTATCTGGAGACCGATCACGAGGAATACCTGATTGACCCGGATGAGTTCTGGGATCATCTTCCCCGGCTTGTCTGGCATTTTGATGATCCGGTGGCCGATCCGGCGGCGATATCCCTTTTTTTTGTGGCCCGGATGGCACGGAAAAAGGTTGCTGTTACCCTCTCCGGCGAGGGTGCCGATGAAGTTTTTGGCGGATATGGCATCTACCATGAGCCGAAGTCCCTTTCTCCCCTGACCTGGTTGCCGTCGCCTGTACTGGCGGCTATCGGGAAAGGAGCGCGAAAAATACCGGGGGCGATCCCCGGCAAGAATTATCTTCTGAGGGCGGCCACCCCGCTACGGCAGCGTTTTTTGGGCAATGCCCGGATCTTTACGGAAGAGGATAAAAAGCTGCTTTTAAATCGGAGCGATTTCCCGCCGGCCCGATCCGTCACCGACCCGCTTTATGATGAGGCCGAGCGATACGGATACGATGACGTTACGGCGATGCAATACATTGACCTGCACACCTGGATGGTAGGCGACATCCTTGTTAAAGCGGATAAGATGCCTATGGCCAATTCTCTGGAGTTGCGCACCCCGTTTCTGGATCACCATGTGTTTGAATTTGCGGCCACGATTCCGACCGGGTACAAGATCAGGAAGGGGCTTACCAAGTATGTGCTCAGGCAGGCCTTTACCGATCTTCTGCCCGCTACGGCCATCACCCGTCCCAAACGGGGGTTTCCGGTTCCCACCCGGATCTGGTTGCGAGGGCCTCTGAGCAGGCAGGTGGAGGAGTTACTCCGCGACCCTCTTCTGGATAAATATTTTTCAGGAGCGGTGATCCGGCAACTGATTACCGATCACCGGACCGGGAAAACCGACAACAGTCGGCGGTTATGGGTCCTGATTATTTTTGCCCTCTGGCTGCATCAGTTCATGAAGGATGGAAAGCAGTAAGGATATTATCATGCCGTTGAACAGATGAGAGGGCACGGTTGCCGTCTTTGGAACAGGCCGTTCTCCGGGTTAATTTTAGATTCAGGTTCTCCGGGACAATTTTAAAGGATTTCCGCCGGGCAGGGTGAAATTATTAGATATGGACAAGCAGAAGATAACAGACCTGTTGCAGAAGGTAAAAGAACAGGAAATTACCGTTGAGGAAGCGATGGAGGCTCTGCGGGGGCTCCCCTATGAGGATCTCGGGTTTGCCAAAGTAGATCATCACCGGCTGTTGCAGAAGGGGTTTCCCGAGGTAATTTACTGTCCCGGGAAGACGACCGCGCAGATTGTGGAAATATCACGGCGGCTGGAACGATCAGGGGCAGTGGTTCTGGCCACCAGGGCCGAACCTGCCGTCTATGAAGCGGTGCGGGAGGTCTTCCCCGCCGCCGAGTATTATGAACATTGCCGGGCGCTGGTAATCCGCCCGCCTGATCTCCCCCTTCCGGAGCCGGAAGGCAAGGTCGTGGTGCTGGCGGCCGGGACGGCCGATATACCTGTTGCCGATGAGGCGGCGCTTACCGCAGATTTGATGGGCTGCCGGGTGGTCAAGATTTACGATATCGGCGTTGCCGGTATCCACAGGCTCTTTGACCATTGGTCCGAGATAAAGGATGCCCGTGTCATCATCGCCGTGGCCGGGATGGAGGGGGCTTTACCCAGTGTCGTGGGTGGCCTGGCCGGCTGTCCGGTAATTGCCGTTCCCACCAGCGTGGGGTATGGAGCGCATTTTAACGGGTTGGCTCCTCTTCTGAGCATGTTGAACAGCTGTGCTTCCGGCGTAGCCGTCGTTAACATAGATAACGGTTTTGGGGCCGGTTATACGGCGGCTCTGATCAACCGGATTAAAGGATAACAGGCTGCAGGCTGCCGCCGGCATCATATTAAAGAAGTATAACTTTGATGTTTTTTTATCAGATAGAGAAAGACAACTTGTTTTTCTCCTCCCGTTGACAACAACTTCAGGAAGGATTTATATATGGACAACAAGAGAATTATTTATCTGGATTGTTATTGTGGTATCAGCGGTGATATGTTGCTGGGGGCCCTTCTGGATGCCGGCCTGGAACTCTCTGCGCTGGAAGAAGGTTTGTCTTTGTTGGGCCTGGACGGTTATCGGTTGGGGATGGAGCGGGTTTGTCGCCGGGGAATTACCGGCACCTCTTTTATAATTGAGTCCGCGGAGGATACTGCCGAGAGAAAGTACAAGGATATCGTTTGCATTATTGGTGCCAGCCGCCTGCCCGAAGAAGTAAAAGAACGGGCGCTGGCGGTATTTTATCGGTTGGCGGCCGTGGAGGCGCGTATCCACGGGATGGCGCTTGAAGATGTTGCTTTCCATGAGATCGGGGCGCTTGATTCCATTCTGGATATTGTGGGCAGTACCCTGGCTCTGCATATCCTGGGCATCGATGAGATCATCTCCTCTCCGCTTCCTCTGGGGCGCGGTATGATCGAGATCGGTCATGGGCGTGTGCCCCTGCCTGCCCCTGCAACAGCGGCACTTCTTGCCGCAGGGGATGTGCCTGTTTATGGGGTGGAGACCGAGGGCGAGCTGGTTACCCCCACCGGGGCGGCTCTGGTTACAACTCTGGCCTGCGGCTTCGGGGAAATTCCTGATTTTACGCTGGAGTCCGTGGGCTATGGTGCGGGTAAGAATGAATACGAGACCCCGAATTATCTCCGGGTTCTGATGGGTGCCGCCTGCAAAATGGAGCCGCGTTATCGGGAAAAAGTAAATATCATCGAGGCCAACATTGATGATTTGAATCCGGAGATCACCGGTTATATGATGGAAAAACTGTTTTCAGAGGGGGCACTCGATGTGTTTTTTACACCAATCCAGATGAAGAAGAACCGCCCGGCGGTGAAGCTTTCGATAATCTCCCCTCCGGCCCTGACCGGGAGGTTGATGGATAGGATATTTTTGGAGACCACCACTTTGGGATGCCGGGTCATGGAGGCGCGGAAGGCGGCGCTGCCAAGAACTGTTGAAGAGATGGATACACCTTGGGGGCCGGTGCGGTTCAAAATTGTAAACAGCAAGGTGCAGGATACAGTTATCACCCGCTGTGCACCGGAATATGAAGACTGTCTTTCCATTGCCCGGCGGGAACAGATTCCCCTGCAGGAGGCTTACAGGAAAGTTGAAGAATTTTACCATACAGCCGTAAAAGATAAAGGGGAGTAAATTTTCAGGGTAGAATTGGTTATATCATATGATTGATCTGATCGGGTGGAATCCCCGATGATCAAAAAACCGAAAGGGAGAGAGTAACATATGAGCAGGCAGGATTTCTGGGATAAGATGGGGTTGGCCGGGGAGAGGGTTCTGATCATGCATCATGATGACCTCGGTTTCCTGTATTCTCAGGATGCCGCTTTTCACAAGTTGGGTTTTAAGACCGGTTCACTGATGATGCCCGGAACGTGGGTCACCGGGTTTTTGGGTCTCAAGGATGTCGATCTGGGAGTGCATCTTACATTGACCAGTGAATGGGATGCCCCCCGCTTGCGCCCGCTTACCGATGGCCCCAGTCTTCGAGATGCCCACGGGTATTTATGGCCGACCCTCGAAGAGGCCTGGGTCAATATTACCCTTGAAGATGCCATGGCAGAGATGAAGGCCCAGGTAGAGAGTGCTTACCGTTTGGGTATTGATGTTACTCATCTCGATACCCACATGGGAACGGTGCTTCGCCCCGATCTGGCCGAGGTGTATGTGCAGCTTGGCCGGGATTACCGCCTGCCGGTTTATCTTCCGGCGAGCGTGGCGGAACATGGTATCGACGAACCGGCATGCTCGTTTTTTGATGAGATGCTCGGTAAAATCGAGATGCCCAAATACAGGCTGGTTGACGGCTACAGGGTCCCTCCCCCGCAGCGGAAGGATTGGTACCTGGAGAAGTTATCGGGTCTGGAACCGGGCGTATATCATCTGATTCATCACTCTGCCGTTCCCGAAACGGATCTGGTCTTGCCCGATAGGGCTGTCCGCACGGCAGATTTTGAAGCACTGATCGATCCTCAGGTACGTGAGGTAATCGGTGAATTCAGGATGTTGTCTTACCGTGAGATCAGGGATAAATTGAGGGAAGAACCGCCGGAACGGAACTAAGCCGCAGAGGGTATGGCCGGGGCCTTGCCCGATATTGTTTATTTGGTATCGATGTGTTAAAATAAGCTTTGTTTGTGCTTATGGTTTTA
>JBASYW010000017.1:0-2987 GCA_049277715.1 Dethiobacteria bacterium
CGGATACGACTTTCCTTTACCAGATCGATACTGCGGCGCAGATGTTCCTCATCATCTAAAGCCGCCAGTGCGGCGACCTGTGCGGCATAATTTACGTTAAAAGGCTCACGCACCCTGCCCAGATCGGCAATCAGCTCCGCCGGCGCCACCCCGTAACCGATACGCAGTCCGGCCAGCCCGTATATCTTGGAGAAGGTCCGCAGCACGATGACAGGTGCTCCCTGCCTGACATATTCCAGGCTCTCGGGATAATCCGGAGCGGTGACATATTCGGCATAAGCTTCATCGATAACCACTATTATCCCCTCCGGCAATTTCCGGATAAATTCATCCATCTCGCGGCGGCGGACGATGGATCCGGTAGGGTTGTTGGGACTGCAGACAAATATAAAGCGGGTCCGGCCGGTCACCATGGCCAGCACCTTTTCCAGATCGTAACTGAAATCGGGCTTCAGGGGAGCAAGTTTAACCTTTCCGCCCATGATACGGGTTACAAATTCGTACTCCGAAAATGACGGAGAAGGCATGATCGTTTCATCCCCGGGTTCCAGATAAGCTTCAGCCAGCAATTTCAGAACCTCATCCGAACCGTTGCCGAAGATCAGCTGATCTTCTTTTAAATTCAATCGGGAAGCCAGTGCTTTTTTGAGCAGATAACAGTCACCGTCAGGATAATATTTAATCTTGGGCAGCACTCCGCTCAGTGCTTCCAGTGCCTGCGGGGATGGACCCAGCGGGTTTTCATTGGAAGCCAGCTTGATGACATCGTCCAGCCCCAACTCTCTCTTTACTTCATCGATAGGTTTACCGGGAACATAAGGCTTGATCTGATCCAGACAGGCCCTTCTTCGCGGAAGTTTCAATACCATTCCCTCCATTCTCTCTTTCGTTAAACATTATATCAATAAAGGATCGATAAAGAAAGAATCGCTGCAAGTAAATGGTGGAGATTCCCTTCTCTTGGCGGTTGACATAATATTTACTGTTTTATATAGTCGTAATCGTGATATGTTACGATATCGCAATATGTTTTGACCATTTAAAACTTTAGGAGTTGTTTACATATATGTTTAACAAGACCTCATTCATAAAGCCCGGATCAGCAGACCGTATAAAAGTCGCTTTTCTCTTCATGATCATCATCACCGGCCTTATCTCTTCCGCCATCGTTGTTTACCAAAGGGCAACACCCCCCGCACCGCCGGAAAACCTGAAGGTGGAATCCTTTACGGATACGGCGGCAACCCTCTGCTGGGAAACGTCCGGAGAGAAACGCGGCCCGGCTGAATATTACATCTACATCGATGGGCGGCGTGCAGGGTACAGTACCGAGGTTACATATACGGCCGCGGGGTTATCCCCGTCCACAACCTACCGGTTCCACATCAGGGCGGTCAATGCGGCGGGAAGTATCTCCCCGCCGTCGGCGACGGTCACTTTAACGATGGCCGGGGATAGAGCCGATTCTTCGGCACAGAACAATCCTTCGCCCGCAGCCGAGTCCGGCCCCGAAGAGGCCACCGTTGCGGCGGCGGCATCCGTATCCGGCCCCGATCCCGATATGAAGTCCGTCCCCGACCACCCCGACAACAGTTCCTACAAAGTGGTCGGCTACTACGCATCATGGGCTGCTTACCAGGGTTTTTCCCCCGATCAGATTGATGTCCGCAAGCTGACCCATCTTAACTATGCCTTTGCCAACATCGGCAATGACCTGAAAATTGCGCTCGGGTATCCGGATATTGATATCGCCAACTTCAACAGGCTCAACGATTTGAAGAAGGGGCATCCTCACCTGAAAACACTCATCTCGGTCGGCGGCTGGACCTGGTCGAACCGCTTCTCCGATGTCGCCCTGACCGATTCATCGAGAACGGCCTTTGCCGAAAGTTGCCTGCAATTTATTCTGGACTACGGATTTGACGGCATAGATCTGGATTGGGAATACCCGGTCGCCGGCGGGCTGCCTGCAAATGCATGCCGCCCTCAGGATAAGCATAACTTTACCCTGCTCCTGCAAAAAATACGGGAAACCCTCGATGCCCGGAGCGCCGTTGACGGCCGGGAATACCTGCTGACCATCGCCGGCGGCTCCGGAATCTGGTACACCGGGAACACCGAGTTGAACATGTTGCACCGGTATCTTGATTTTGCCCAGATCATGACCTACGATATCCATGCCTACTGGGATAGCTGCACCGATTTCAACGCCCCCCTCTACGATAACACCGACCCGTCTCCCCAGAAAAAATGGAGTGTCGATCAGGCGGTCAGGGCCTGGGAAGATGCCGGTTTTCCGCTACATAAATTGGTGCTGGGGATCCCTTTCTATGGTTACCGCTACCATCCCGCAACCAACGCCAACAACGGCCTTTATCAAAATTTTTCACAAGGGTCCTACATCACTTTCAAGAGCATCGCCGACGGCTTCCTCAACGCACCGGATTATGTGCGCCACTTCCATCCGAAATCCAAAGTGCCCTGGCTCTTCAACGGTTCAACTTTCATCAGCTATGAGGACGATGAATCGATCCGGTTCAAGGCCGACTATATCAAGTCCCGGGGTCTGGCGGGCGCCATGATCTGGGAATTGAGCCACGACCCTGACCGGGTGCTGCTGACCTCTCTCTACAATGCACTACGGTAGAAAACGGCCGCCTCTTCCACTGCCGTTGACGACCGTCCGTCACCCTTAAATTGTACTTTTTAAAAAAGCATAAACGGGTTTATTTTTGAATATATCTACATGGGGTGATGCTGATGTTTACAATTATCAATCTGCGGTCGAAGTGGATAAAAATTGCATTCGGGGTCGTGATCATCGGGCTTCTGATCAGTCTGCCCTACTTTTTCGGGCTGCATAAACGGCTTTCCCTGGTAACCCAGCCCGAGAAAAACCTACTGCCCATTTATTACGTGGAGACGCCGGAGAAGAAGATCGCCATCTCCTTTGATGCCAGCTGGGGGGCGGAACGTACCCCTAAAAT
>JBASYW010000018.1:0-2424 GCA_049277715.1 Dethiobacteria bacterium
ACAATTGAGTTCCCCTCATTTTTATGCAAAATATATACATACGGCATAAGAGATGCTCGGCAGATTATTGCGACCCGATGCCTGCCGGCAGGGTCGAGGTAACGGGTTCCACCTCCCAGATTTCATCGGCATATCTTTTTATGGTGAGGTCGCTGGAGAATTTGCCGGCGTGCGCGATGTTGACGGCACATTTTTTCTGCCACCCCGCTCTGTCGCCATATGCCCTTTCGGCTTTTTCACGGGCGGCGCCGTAGGAGGAGAAGTCCTTCAGCACAAAAAATTCGTCATTGTAAGCGATCAGGTGATCGTAGATAGCCCTGAATTCATGGCGTCCGACGGGCAGAAAACCGTTTACCAGCTGGTCGACCACTTTCCTGATGCGGGGGTCGGCGTTATAGATATTGATTGAACGGTACCGGCCGTTTTTATAATAATTGTTAACCTCCCGGGCCGTCATTCCGAACGTGATAATGTTGTCTTCTCCGACGGCCTCCATTATTTCAATGTTGGCACCATCCCGGGTGCCGATCGTTACTGCACCGTTCAACATAAATTTCATGTTACCCGTGCCGGAGGCTTCTTTGCTCGCCGTCGAGATCTGCTGGCTTAAATCCGCCGCGGGGATAATGATGTCGGCGAGTGAAACCCGGTAATTTTCCAGGAAGACGACCTTGATCTGGTCTTTTATTCTGCGGTCGCGGTTGATGACCCCGGCCACGGTATTGATCAGTTTAATAATATTCTTGGCCAGATGATAGTTTGGGAAGGCCTTAGCCGCAAAGATAAAGGTGTGGGGAGTAATTTGCATACCCGGGTTCTCCAGAAGACGGTTGTAGAGATCCATGATTTGCAAGATGTTGAGCAACTGGCGTTTGTAAAGATGGAGACGTTTTACCTGGATATCGAAGATGGAATGAATATTGATCTTCAGGTCATAATTATTTTCAATAAATCGGGCCAGTGTTGCTTTGTTGCTCTGCTTTATACGGTAAAGACTGTCCAGAAAAGCGGAATCTTCGGCATAGTCAGATAATGACAGCAAGGAGTGAGGGTGCCTGATCCAGTCCGGCCCGATGGTTTCATTGATCAGTTTGGCCAGAAGCGGGTTGACTTTCAAAAGCCAGCGGCGATGAGTGATGCCGTTGGTCTTATTGTTAAATTTTTTCGGGAATATTCCGTAGAAGTTTTTCATCTCCCGGTGTTTGAGGATCTCGGTATGCAATTTGGCCACGCCGTTTATGCTGTGGCAGCCCACCAGAGCAAGATGGGCCATCTTCACATATCCATCGGCAATAATAGCCATGGAGCCGATCTTCTTCCGGTAATGGGGATATTGATGCCATACCGTTTGACAGAAACGGTTGTTAATCTCCTCCACGATCATGTAGATACGCGGCAATAACGGCTTAAAGAGCTCTACCGACCATTTTTCGAGGGCTTCCCCGAGGGTGGTATGGTTGGTATAGGAGATCGTTCCGGTTGTAATCTTCCAGGCTTTATCCCAGGACATTCCTTCTTTGTCCATCAGGATGCGCATGAGTTCGGGGATAGCTAAAGCCGGGTGGGTATCATTGATATGGATGGCTACCAGCTCATTTAATTTTTCCAACGAGCCATATCTGGTTTTTATATCGCGAGTGATGCTCTGGATGGCTGCGGATACAAGAAAATACTGCTGTTTAAGGCGCAGCACTTTTCCCTCATGATGTGAATCATCAGGGTACAGCAGCTCGGTAATCGATTCCAGATTATGCTTGTAATCAACGATCCGGCGATAACAGTCCATGATGTCACACAGTTCGGTTTTGGATGTCTCGGCATCCCATAACCGAAGTGTATTGACGGTTTTTCCACCAAAGCCGATCATGGGCATATCGTAAGGAACAGCATTGATTATTTCAGCGTTTTTATGATGAAAGAGGTAGCGGCCGTCCCGGCGCTCAAATTCGATATGTCCGCCGAACTTCACTTCAACCGTCTCCTCGGCACGGCGGATCTCCCAGACGTTCCCTTCTTTAAGCCAGTTTTCGGGAAGTTCGATCTGGTAACCATCGATAATTTTTTGTTCAAAAAGGCCATATTTATACCTGATACCGCACCCATGCCCCGGCAAACCCAGAGAAGCCAGAGAATCAAGAAAGCAGGCCGCCAGACGGCCGAGGCCGCCATTGCCCAGACCCGCATCGGGCTCTTCGACAATAATATCATCCAGATCGATACCGAGTTCATGTAACCCTTCCCGGCACAGCTCCAGAATACGGAGGTTGATCAGATTGCTTTCCAGCAGGCGCCCCAGCAGAAATTCCATGGATAAATAATAGACCTGTTTGGCGCCCTGTTCATGATACCGCGCCGTGGTGGCCGACCATTTTTCCATGACCGACTCACGGACCATCGTGCCCAGAACCTGGTAAATATCCAGAG
>JBASYW010000019.1:0-1895 GCA_049277715.1 Dethiobacteria bacterium
CCCCCAGCATGTGCTCCTTTACGGGCCGCCGGGTGTGGGCAAGACGGCCGCGGCACGGCTGGTTCTGGAGGAAGCCAGGAATAATATTGACAGTCCCTTCCTGGAGTCCGCCAAATTTGTTGAACTGGATGCTACAACGGCCAGATTTGATGAACGGGGCATCGCCGATCCACTCATCGGCACCGTCCATGACCCGATTTATCAGGGGGCCGGTCCTCTGGGGATGGCCGGTATACCGCAGCCCAAACCGGGGGCGGTAACCAAGGCGCACGGGGGGATTCTCTTTATCGATGAGATCGGGGAATTGCATCCCATTCAGATAAATAAACTGTTGAAAGTGCTCGAAGACCGTAAAGTATTTCTGGACAGTTCCTACTATAACAGCGAGGATCAGAATATCCCCCGCCACATCCATGAAATTTTTCAGAAAGGGTTGCCGGCCGACTTCCGGCTTATCGGAGCAACCACGCGCATGCCGGAAGATCTCTCTCCAGCCATACGTTCAAGATGCCTGGAAATATTTTTCCGGGGACTGCAGCCCAAGGAGATAAACATCATCGCCAAAAATGCGGTGCAGAAGATACATTTTGTCATCTCTCCCGCTTCGCTGGAGGTGATCACCAACTTTGCCTCCAATGGCCGTGAGGCGGTAAATATCGTCCAGATGGCTGCAGGGATAGCACAGGGCGACGGCCGGCGCGCCATCGAGGTCGAAGATGTGGAATGGGTTGTAAACAGCAGCCAGTTGTCACCGCGTCCGGAACTGAAAGTCAATGGCTCCCCGGAGATCGGCTGTGTTAACGGACTTGCAGTTTACGGGCCCAACATGGGGACGCTGATCGAGATCGAAGCCTCAATCTTTCCGGCCCTCTCCGGACAGGGCAGTATAAATATTAACGGCATCATCGAAGAGGAAGAGATGGGCAGCGGCGGGAACGGGCGCACGGTGAGGAGAAAGAGTATGGCCAAGGGGTCTGCGGAAAATGTGATCACGGTATTGAACGGAATCATGAATCTTGATCTGCACAACTATCATATTCACCTTAATTTTCCGGGAGGAATTCCCATAGACGGCCCTTCCGCCGGTATCGGCATGGCGACAGCCATTTATTCGGCCCTGAAGCAGAAACCGGTTGATTCTCTGATCGCCATGACCGGAGAACTTTCGGTGCGGGGGGCGGTGCGCCCCGTGGGAGGGATTACTCCAAAACTTGATGCCGCCGCCGAAGCCGGTTGCAAACGTGTTCTGATTCCGGAAAAAAATTGGCAACAGGGGTTTGCCCGTCATCCCCAGTTGAAAATAATACCGGTTCATCATTTGAATGAGGTCTTTAAACTGGTTTTTGCAGTATCTCATGATCCTGAACATCAGCTTCCTGCGGATGAATCTGTACAGAAATATAAACCTGTTGCGGCCGTAAACATGCCCTTGCAAGGGAGTTAAAAATAATAAATAAATGAATAATAAAAGGATATAGAGGATCTAAGAAGAATTCTATTTAACTAGGATTCTTTCTTTTTAAAAATGCTTATCATTATAATAGATAGACGTAATTTTTTATCGGAAGAGGAGTAAACTGCATGCCAAGAAAAAAGAAGATACAGATGTTGCCTCTGAGAGGTGTATTGGTTTTTCCCCATATGGTAATCCATCTCGACGTAGGGCGCAGCAGCTCCATTGAAGCTCTGGAAAAGGCCATGCTGGGCGATAGTAAGATATTTCTGGTTGCTCAGAAAGATGCCAAGATAGATCTTCCCGAACCTGAAGATATCTATACGGTGGGAACGGTATCCCGGATCAAGCAGATGATCAAACTTCCCGGCGGGGTCATCCGCGTTCTGGTTGAAGGCCTACAACGGGGCAAAATAACCAAGATGATCAAGCAGAAACCATG
>JBASYW010000020.1:0-7924 GCA_049277715.1 Dethiobacteria bacterium
ACAGTATCCGGCGCCATGCGGGATGTCCTCATTGCCCTTCTGCCGGTTGCCATTGTTTCCATAATTTTGTACAAATTGAATGCCGTTTTTCTGATTGCGGTATGTTTGGCGGTTGCGGCTCTTACGGAATTACTATTCCGCAAGCTTCTTAAAAAAGAGCCTTCATTGAACGATGGCAGCGCCATGGTTACCGGTCTGCTCGTGGCTTTATGTTTTGGACCGGGTACTTCATGGTGGACGGCTGCTCTGGCAACTTTTATCGGGGTCGGCGTAGCCAAAGAATTGATGGGGGGATTGGGATGGAACCGTTACAATCCGGCTCTGCTGGGAAGGGTTTCAGTTATCCTGATACTTCCTCTGTTTCAGTATGTAACCGCAAGCTTTGCTCCCTTGAAACCATATCTGGGCAGTATCGATACTTTGACCCAGGCCACCCCCCTTGCGCTTCTTGCTCAGGGCGAAGGGATGCCGAGCCTCATCCGGGTGATTTTCGGACATCCGGGCGGAGCGCTGGGTGAAACGACAGCATTTCTTGTAATCCTGGGAGGGCTTTACCTGGTGCGCAAGGGACATATCTCCTGGCATATTCCGATTTCCATCGTGGCTACCGTATTTGTTATCGGTCTGGTTACGATCCCGACTTTAGGTTGGCAGGGGCCGTTATACCATGTCCTGACCGGTGGCGTTTTACTCGGTGCCTTCTTCATGGCTACCGATTGGGTCACCAGTCCGATTACCGATAAAGGGAAAATTATTTTCGGTATCGGCATCGGTGTGCTCGTGATGGTTTTCCGGTTATGGCTTGCTCCCACCGAAGGGACGGCTTTTTCGATCTTGATTATGAATGCTTTTGTTCCGGTTATCGATCGTTATACGAAGAGGCTCAAGTTTGGCGAGGTCAAGGAGAGTGCGGCAACAGTTGTTCCCGCCAAGCCGGTGGAGAAGAGCACTTAAAATTTATCTGTGTTTTATAAAAAATTGAGAGTTAAATTCTAGGGGGTGGGGTTACTGCTATGAAAATAACATGTCGCAAGATATTAAAGCAGACCGGGGAGGCGGCCGATACAAGGCATTCTTGTTCCGGATTGACAAGGAGGTGTAGAACATGAAAAAATCCATGTTAATCGATACGTCCAAATGTACGGGATGCCGTGCTTGCCAGGTAGCCTGTAAACAGTGGAATCAGTTGCCCTCAGATGAGACCGTTTTTAACGGAACCTATGAGAATCCACCTAACTTCTCCGCCAATACCTGGACCAAGATTGGATTCAAGGAATACCACAACGAAGAACTTGATAAAGATCAATGGATCTTTACCAAGCTTGGCTGCATGCACTGTACGGATGCCGCCTGCGCAAAGGCTTGCCCGGCGGGAGCGATCAGCCATACCGATTTTGGCACGGTGGTTATCGACGATAAGAAATGCATCGGTTGTAACTACTGCGTGGCCAACTGTACTTTCAATGTGGTAGGATTTGATCGTGTCGCCAACGTTGCGCGCAAGTGCACCTTTTGTTATGATCGTATCTCCAACGGAGAGATACCGGCTTGTGCAAAAACGTGTCCTACCGGCGCGATAACCTATGGGAGCCGTAAGGAGATCATCAGTATGGCCAAGAAAAGAAGGAAAGAGCTAAGAAACGGCATTTTCCCCAATGCCGATATTTACGGCCTCGAGGAAGTGGATGGGACCGGGATGATCTATATTTTGAAAGAAGGCAAGGAGGATGCGGAGGCCAAGTACGGCTTACCCGCCAATCCGCGTGTTCCCTTTGCGGCCTATATCTGGGATTATATCTTCAAGCCGGTGCGGATGGTTCTGGTTGTAGCTCTGGCGTTTGCACTCTGGATCAACAAGTCCGAATCAAAGAAACAACCGGCCGAAAGTTAGGCTAAACAACAGCGGGCCTGTACCTCTTTAACAAGTGGTACAGGCCCCTTTTTTATGGATTTCATTTTTTTTCTCTCTATCCGAGCAGTTCAATAAATGCCTGGATCCGTGTCTTGAGTGCCCCTTCCGGTGAGAAACTGTAATTGTCATCGATCAACAACATGGGTATATCTTTCTGCTTCAAATAGTCCCGTAAATCGGGATAATCAAGTTTATGCGGATCACAGAAAGAGATGGTATAACCGATTACCCCATCCGCTTTATTATCCCCGGCCAGGTCCACAACATAATCAAAGCGTTGGCAGCCGGGCCCCCGGTCGGTGCGCGGGCATTGAAAATGGACCAGATAATGTTTGTTGAGGGCTTCATAGGGGTCTTCCAGATCGGGTACATCCTGATTCCAGGTCCGCGTTCCGATACACGTATCATCGGATACCACTTGGCCGCCTGCTTCTTCAATAAATCGATAAAAAACCGGGTCATCGATGATACAGCCCCAGACCATAATCCGCGTCTGCGGAAGTTCTTTCAAAGGGCGGTTCTTCACTTCCTCGATAACCTCCGCAAGCAGTTCCCCGAATTCCTCGGCGGGCAGAACCCCGCCGGCGACCAGAACATCCATGAGTTCACTGCTTAGCAGAGCGGGTTTATCACCGCTGCGCATCCGGTATAGTTCTCTGATCAGAGCGCGGTTCCGATTGAATATGGCTATCGAATTCCTGATCGTGGCCTCGCTGATCCGGCTTCCGGTATATTTTTCCAGGCTTTCTTTAAAAAAGATCAGTTCACGTTTATAAAAATCCTGCGACCATCTGTAAAGCTGATGGGGGTAGTTGATCAGGCGGGAATAATCGAGCGGCCGATAGTAGGTCCAGATCCCGTAAAGTCTCTGGACCATATCGCAGCTGTGGGAAATTACCAACCCGTCCAGGAAATCCAGGCGCCCTTTCATCGCCTGAGCATAACAATTGCGGACATAACTGCAACCGTATGGCTCCAGTTGGGAATCAACTTCGGAGGTCGTATCTCCCGGCAATCCGGTAATCCGATAGGGTACGATCCCGGCCGCATGCATTATCTCCGGCGGGGCAAAGCAGCAGATATAACCGAATATTTTTCGGCCTACGTCTTTCAGCTGCTCAACCCTCTTGCTGCGATTTTTGGAGAGATCCGCCGCGCGGGCCAGACCCTTGAGTTCAGACATATTCAATCGCTCCTTTTTTCCATAAATAATACCGGGTAAGCTCCGGATCACTCCAGGATCTTCAACGAGTACAGCTCCGGAGTGTTCGGGATGGGTATTATTTACTTCTTTGATTTTTCCAGAGTTTCCATAAATGCCTGCACCCGGTTTTTGATCTGAGCATCCGACCAGTGACGCGGATCGGCCATATCGCTTTCAAAAATCAGCGCAGGTATCCCCAATTCGGCCAGGCGATTCCTGGAATGTATCTGTCCAAAGGACATTACCCGGCAGGAACGGGTCAGGTGCATGATGGCACCGTCGAGGCTGAACTCCTCGACGAGGTATTTAAGCAGGTTCCCACCGGTTATACCTCCAAATACAGCGGGGTTGCATATTTCCGGCATCGTTTCGGTGCCGAAGGAATGGATCATCGCCGCCCGTGACCAGGTTCTCTCCACCAGTGCTTCGAGCGGATCACTGATATCATATTCCATCCACTCGGTGATGTTGTAAGGAGATTCATAGGCCACAACCGCCCCCAGGGATTCCAGATAGTTGAACATGCCGAGGTTGTACCAGGGGGGGAGCCCAAACCAGATCAACCGGTATTTTTCTTCATCTACGATGCCGATATGATTATCAACGCGATCTTTAACTTCCTCGTACAGCTCCTTGTAGAATTCTACTGCTTCCGGTTCACCGATCATGTACATCTGGGGGATGATAGCGTTAAAGTAATCGGTAGATCCCATCGGGCAAGGCTTAGCCCTGCGCAGGTAAATGACTTCCCGCCAATATTTCAGGGCTTCGTGCGATAGTTTGAGCAGCTCCCGTAGCAGATCCGGATCAAGTTTTTTACCGGTGTGTTTCTCCAGAAATTCTATCTGGCCATGAAGGTCTCTCCGTAGTTGTTCCTTGTAATGTTCGACAACCCGGGGATCCTTGATATCGATATCCCATGGGGGGGCCAGCGGATCGGAGTTATAGACCGGAACATCTATGTATCTGGTGGCGATGGTCTGGAACCATTTCCAGCGGGGTTCACAGGCAAAGCCGGAACCCAACAGCATGGTAGGGTGGCCCATTCCGCCGAGAGGTGCCTCGGGGACCTCTCCCGTATCGATATATTTTTTACAGTAACCGAGGGTATTGGTGACGTATGAACATAACTCCGGTGAGAATCCTTCTCCTTCCGCCGCCTCGATGAACCGGGGTGCAATCATGGCCGCGGCGCACATCGTCCCGAAGTTTTCAGGCCATTCCCACAGCAGATCGAAAGCCTTCAGAAGCTCCGGGGGGATCCCCACCATGCACCAGGCCAGCGGCTCATGTTCATCTTTTCTGGCCATCATCCTCATGAAGAAGCGGGGCAGAAGTTCCTTGATTCTTCTGGTTGTCTGCAGGTGTTTTTTGGCACGACTCATCTCACTGACACTCATATAAATAAAACCTCCCGATTTTTATCTTGTCCTTTCACAGCCGGATCAAAATAATATTTAGGCAATCTTTTATATATTCGCTATTTAAGCGCCAATATCCTTCCATGGAGATAATTATCATTCCGGCTTCTTGAGCGGAAAGACACCCCTTTATGTTTGACAATTACCGCTATATTATGTTAATATTTCTACGAAATAAGGGGAGGAAAATGCCACATGAACAAACTCAAACTGGGCCTTCCCGCTGGAAGCCTCCAAAGTTCCACGCTGGAAATATTCAAGAAGGCCGGATACAATATCAGCCTTACGGAAAGATCTTACTTTCCTTATATTGATGATGAAGAGATTGAATGTATTCTGATCCGTGCTCAGGAGATACCCGTCTATGTTCAGGACGGGGTCATGGATGTGGGCCTTACCGGAAAAGACTGGATTACCGAAACCGGCGCAGATGTTGTGGAGGTTGCCGAGCTGGTATTTGCCAAGACCGGGTTGAGGCCGGTGCGCCTTGTTCTTGCCGTTCCGCAGGATTCAGAGATAAGCACCGTCAGTGATCTTGAAGGCAAAAAGATCGCCACCGAACTGGTGGAGACTACACGTCGTTATCTGAAAGAAAAAGGAATTACCGCCTCCATCGTCTTTTCCTGGGGGGCCACGGAAGTGAAGCCACCCATTTTGGCCGATGCGATCGCTGAGCTCACGGAGACGGGGCGTTCGCTTAAAGCCAATAATCTGCGCATCCTGAAGACGGTGCTCGTATCCACGCCGCGGCTGGTGGCCAACCGGAAGAGCTGGGAGGATCCATGGAAAAGGAAGAAGATCGAGAACATGGTCATGTTGCTCGAGGGTGCACTGTTGGCCGAGCGGAAAGTGGCTTTAAAAATGAACGTAAGTGCCGATAATCTGACGCGGGTGATGGATCTGCTGCCCGCACTGCGCAAGCCCACCATCTCCAATCTCTTTCAGGAAGAATGGTTTGCGGTGGAAACCATCGTCGATGAAAAAGAGGTCAAGGAGCTCATCTGCCAGCTGAAGGAAGCCGGTGCCGAAGGCATTATTGAATATCCATTGAACAAGATTATACCGTGAAATAGTATTTATGCGTTGGGAGAGATTAGAATTAAACCATCAATTTTCTTTAAAAAAACATTTGCATGTCCGATCTGCCAAAATAAATTCAGGGAGTTTCGTATAAAAAAAAGCAGGCAGCGGGTTATCAGGGTCGATACGGATTTTGCCACCCATTGCGACGGTCCCAACCCGATCCATTATGCGGTCAGCGTCTGCCCCGTCTGTGGCTACAGTTTTACCAAAAACTTTACCTCACCGTCTTCGGAAACGGTCCGACACCTGAAGTCGGTTTTACTTCCCGCCGAGAAGGATTTCAGCGCGGAACGCACACATGAGCTGGCGGTATATTCGTTTCAGAGAGCCATCATCTGCTCTTTTATCAACCAGGAGAAAGAGGTCATCAAGGGGGGGCTCTTTTTGCAGCTGGCATGGACCCATCGCTTTGCCGGTGAAGAAGATGACGAGAAAATCAATCTTGGTAACGCTCTTTATTATTATACAGAAGCTTTTGAGACGGATCGGAACCTGACCCACCAATTGCCCCAGATGATGTACCTGATTGGAGAGCTGCACATGCGCCTGGACAATGATCGGGAAGCGATCCGCTGGTTTGGCCAATTGATTTCCAACTATAAAGACCAATCACCGCAGTATGCCAAGATGGCCCGGGAAAGATGGCAGGAGATCCGTGGTATAGCCATGAATTCAAAATAATACGGGGAATTATTTGCCGCCCGGGAATTCCAATTATCACCTCCTTCTTTTTTCGGCCGGGGCAAGCTTTTCGGATATATTTACTCCCCTAAAGATACAGGCCTGAACCCCCTTTTTGAGTTATTGCTATGAAAGTAAGATAGAAGCGGGACGAGAGTGGTTAAGATTCTTCGGTCGCGTCCGTTGGACGCTCCCTCTGAATGACAAAAAAGGGTGTCATTCCGAGCGCAGCGAGGAATCTTGGGTTTTTGGCCAAGCACCTTCCTTTCCGCCATAAACACCAGCAGAATATGTGGCCGGAAGTAACTCCGGGGCGGGGTTATATCATTTCGCCGGCATGATCCCCCCGCCCCCATTTGTTGACAAAGCCCAATTCTGTGGTATAAGCTTGTCAATAGACAGTAAATTGGCAAAGTACTGATAAAATTACGAGGAGGTACGATCCCATGACGATATTGGATCTGGATGCCACCGCACTGGCTTCGGAGATTGCCGCCCGTAATTTATCCTCTCTGGAGGCGGTGAATACTTATATCAACCGCCTGGAAAAGATCAATCCTTACCTGAACTGCCTGGTGGAGAAGCGTTTCGGCCGGGCCGGAAACGAAGCTCAAAATATTGATGAGCAGTTAAAAAACAAAGCCCCTGAAGGGCGTTTGTACGGTGTTCCAATCAGCATGAAGGAATCATTTGATGTGGCGGAGATGGTCACGGCAGGGGGGCTTCCCCATCGGCGTAACTTTGTTGCCGAAAAAGATGCCGCCATTGTTACCCGTCTGAAAGAAGAAGGGGCGATCATCCTCGGTAAAACAAATACGCCGGTGCTCTGCTTCTGTCAGGAGACAGAGAACAAGCTCTACGGCAGAACTTGCAACCCCTGGGATTTTAGCCGGACGGCCGGCGGTTCAAGCGGCGGTGAAGGAGCACTGATCGCCGCAGGCGGGGCGGCGGTGGGGGTCGGATCGGATATCGGCGGCTCGATCCGTTTTCCCAGTCACTTCAACGGGGTGATCGGTTTCAGAAGCGGCAACGGGCAAGTCTCTTCCGTCGGCCAGTTCCCCGATGAGGACATCCCGTTGCAGGAACGGATGCTGGGCATCGGTGCTCTGGCCAAATCGGTCCGGGATGCACGCCTGATCAATGAAATTATAAGCCGCCGCCGACCGGAAAAATGTGACCTCGACACATTCACGGTGACCATGCCTGTCGAGCAGCTTTTTTATCCGGTCGATCAACCGACCTTGAAGGCACTTGCCGCCGCCGGCGTTTTCTTGAAAAACAACTTTAAATCGGCTGACGAGCAGCCGCCTTATTACCATCAATCCGCAGTCCTGTGGCAGTTGATTATGTCTATCAATGGGGCGCATGATTACGGCAGGATCGCTTTTGGAAATCGCTCCGTCCGGCCGGTGGCGGAGTACCTGAAGGAAAAAATATTTCGTTCTTCGGAGCTGCACTGGTATTTCAGCTGGGCGCTGTGCGGTGCCGGCCTGTTGAGGCCGAGTCCGCAAAAGATAAGGGAGATCGAGCAGACAATCGCTGCGGGTGATCCCCGGGTGACGGCATACCTTGACCGCCGTCTGCTGATCTTGCCGGTTTATCATACTCCCGCTCCCCCCCACG
>JBASYW010000021.1:0-5241 GCA_049277715.1 Dethiobacteria bacterium
GTGTTATCGTAAATATGGAAACACCAAGACATCTGAAATACTTGATGATATAAAAAAATTAGGGTTCGGATTTGCCACCAAGGCCGGAATTACCGTTTCTATCGAAGAGATTATCGTTCCTAAAGAAAAAGAACAGATTCTGGGGAATGCCGAGGAAAAGGTTGACGAGATAGACAGGAAATTCCGTCGCGGCCTGATTACCGAAAAGGAGCGTTATGACCGGGTCATTGATATTTGGAGCAAGACCAAGGATGAACTTACGACAACGTTGATGGAAGGTCTCGATAAATTTAATCCCATCTATATGATGGCCAATTCCGGAGCTCGAGGTAATGAATCTCAGATTACGCAGCTTGCGGGGATGCGTGGCCTTATGGCTGACCCCACCGGACGGATTATCGACCTGCCGATCAAGGCCAACTTCCGGGAAGGCCTTACGGTGTTGGAATACTTTATCTCTACCCACGGGGCACGCAAAGGTCTTGCCGATACGGCTCTCAAGACTGCCGACTCGGGTTATCTTACCCGTCGGCTGGTTGATGTTGCTCAGGATGTGATTATCAGGGAGTACGACTGTGGTGCCACCAACGGGGTTTCGCTTACCGAATATGTGGAGACCGGCAATGATCCTTTGGAAGCGATGGATAGAGTTATCGGCAGGTTTTCATTGGAGGATATTTACCATCCCGAGACCGGAGAGGTTCTGATACCGGCCGATACGATGATCGATGAGGAGATGGCGGCAGAGTTGAAAGCTCTGGGCATCAATGAGATAAGATTCAGATCGGTACTGACCTGCAAGACTAAACATTGCGTATGTGTAAAATGTTACGGACGGAATCTGGCTACGGGTAAAGTTGTCGATGTCGGCGAAGCGGTAGGAATTATTGCGGCTCAATCAATCGGAGAGCCCGGCACGCAGCTTACCATGCGTACGTTCCATACCGGAGGGGTGGCCGGAGATGATATTACCCAGGGTTTACCGCGGGTGGAGGAGCTTTTTGAAGCTCGCAAGCCCAAGGGCCAGTCGGTGATCAGTGAGATTTCGGGAACGGTAGAGATATTCGAGACCCGTTACGAGAAAGAACTTAAAATAACCGCTGAACATGGTGAAGTAAGGAAATACAAGATCCCTTACGGCTCCCGTCTCAAGGTGACCGAGGGGCAGGTTATCAATGCCGGTGACGAGCTTACCAAGGGATCGATTAACCCTCATGAACTGCTCAAGGTAAAGGGTGTACGCGGGGTGCAGATCTATATGCTGCAGGAAGTGCAGAACGTTTATCATATGCAGGGTGTGGATATCAATGACAAACACATCGAGGTTATCGTTCGGCAGATGCTCAAAAAGGTGAAGGTGGAAGACCCCGGAGATACGGATCTGTTGCCGGGAGGGATTATTGACAGCTTTGTCTTTGAGGAGGTTAATGAAGAAGTTATTACCGAAGGCGGCAAGCCGGCATTGGCACGCCCGTTACTGTCGGGGATTACCAAGGCGTCACTGGCTACAGATTCATTCCTGTCGGCAGCCTCTTTCCAGGAGACGACCAGAGTATTGACCGACGCGGCGATCAGGGGACGGGTTGATCCCTTGCTGGGGCTGAAGGAGAATGTAATTATCGGCAAGCTCGTTCCAGCCGGCACGGGGATGTCACGGTATCGCAATATCCGCGTTTTTCCCACGGAAGCTGACGTCCTGCCGGAGAAAGATGAGGTGATGGGGCTGCCGGAAGGTGCCGAATCTGTTGCTGATGCTGGAGAAAAAGAGGCCATTCCGGCCACGCCCGGCGAAAATTAATTGACAGGCCTATAAGTTGGTGTTAAAATAATCGAGTGCCCATTTTATGCGGTGAAGGGAGCACGGTGAATGAATTACAGCATCGAGGACCTAAAAGCTGCACATAAAAAAGTGGTCGGCGCCAAGCAGACCTTGAAATGTATCGAGAAAGGCGAAGCCAAAGCAGTATTCATTGCCGAGGATGCGGAAGAAAGGGTGGTTGCACCGTTGATCAACCTCTGCAAAGAGAAAGAGATAGCCTGGGGTTACGCCGGAAGCATGATTGAGCTCGGTAGAGCATGTGAAATCAAGGTGGGGGCCGCCGCTGTGGTGATAATTTGAGTAGTAGCGAGAGGAGGGAGAGTAATGCCAACTCTGAATCAACTGGTTAGAAAAGGAAGAAAAAGGATGACCTATCAATCTTCTACTCCCGCATTGGAGGGGTGTCCGCAGAAGAGAGGGGTATGCACCCGGGTTTCCACAACGACACCCAAGAAGCCGAATTCGGCATTGAGAAAAATCGCCCGTGTTCGTCTTACGAACGGAATGGAGGTTGCCACTTATATACCCGGAATCGGACACAACTTGCAGGAGCACTCCGTAGTTCTTGTGCGTGGGGGAAGGGTAAAGGACCTTCCGGGCGTCAGATACCACCTGGTAAGGGGAGCCTTGGATTCGGCCGGCGTTGAGAACAGAGCCCAGGCTCGTTCAAAATACGGTGCGAAAAAACCCAAGGGTTAAAATAGATCAATTTTTCAAAGGAGGTGTGTTGGATTATGCCGCGAAAGGGCGCTGTTCCCAAAAGAGAAGTAGTGGCTGACCCGGTATACAACAGCAAACTGGTAGCCAGGTTTATTAATAAATTGATGTATGATGGCAAAAGAGGAAAAGCCCAGAACATCATGTACAATGCCCTCGATATTATCAAGGAAAAGACAGGTAAGGATGCTCTGGCAATATTTGAAGGCGCGGTTCAGAATGTCTCTCCGGTACTGGAAGTTAAATCACGGCGTGTGGGAGGAGCTACTTACCAGGTGCCGGTTGAGGTAAGCCCTCATCGCAAGAACATACTTGCAATCCGCTGGATTATAAATTATGCCCGGGCCCGCGGAGAGAAGACGATGTCGGAGAGGCTGGCCGGTGAAATTATGGATGCGGCCAACAGCACCAGCAATTCATTCAAGAAGAAGGAAGATACCCACAAGATGGCTGAAGCCAACAAGGCTTTTGCTCATTATCGGTGGTAATTTTGTAAATAATATATTTGTTTTAAAAACCTTTTTAAAAACCTGATGAAAGGGGGGAAAAAAGTGAGAGAGAGTCCGTTGGCAAGAATAAGGAATATAGGTATTGTTGCACATATTGATGCCGGAAAAACTACGACCACGGAAAGAGTATTATTTTACACGGGTAGAGTTCACCGTCTCGGGGAAGTGCATGAAGGAACGGCAACGATGGATTGGATGTCGCAGGAACAGGAGCGGGGAATAACCATTACCTCCGCTGCTACTACCTGTCACTGGCGTGATTGCCAGATAAACATTATCGACACGCCCGGACATGTGGACTTTACCATGGAAGTGGAACGGTCATTGCGAGTTCTGGATGGTATGATTGCCGTTTTTGATGCCAAGAGCGGTGTGGAGCCCCAATCGGAAACGGTATGGCGGCAGGCCGATTGTTATGGCGTTCCACGCCTGGCCTATCTGAACAAGATGGATACCATCGGTGCCGATTTCTTCAACACGGTAAAGATGATCGAGAAGAAGCTTAATGCCAGAGCGGTACCGATCCAGATACCGATCATGGAGCAGGATGAATTTAAGGGAATAATAGATATTATTTGTTTAAGGGCAACCTCCTATACCGATGAACTGGGTATGCAGAGTGAAGAGATCGAGATTCCGGATGAATATATGCCCAGAGCGCTCAAGTATCGTGAGAAAATGATTGAAGCTGTTGCCGAGCAGGATGATATTTTTATGGAGCTTTATCTTGAAGGAAAGGATGTTTCCGTAGAAGATATCCGTCAGGCTTTAAGAAGGACAACGATTAAAAATGAGATAGTTCCGGTGCTTTGCGGTTCTTCATACCGCAACAAAGGAGTGCAGCTTCTTCTGGATGCGGCTGTTTATTATCTGCCTTCTCCGGAAGATGTGCCGGCTGTAAAGGGCATCAATCATATTACCAAGGAAGAAATCAGCCGCCGGCCTGCGGATGAAGCTCCTTTTTCTTCCCTGGCATTCAAGATAATGACGGATCCATTTGTGGGCAAGCTGACTTTTCTGCGGGTCTATTCCGGGGTACTTAAGAGCGGTGATAGAGTTTATAACTCCACCAAGGACCGGAAAGAGAGAATTGGCCGGATTTTGAAGATGCATGCCAACCACAGAGAAGATATCAAGGAGATGGCTACCGGAGATATCGTCGCGGTTGTGGGGCTAAAGAATGTTTCCACGGGTGACACCTTCTGTGATCCGCAACATCCAATTATCCTGGAAAACATCCGTTTTCCGCAGCCGGTTATTTCCGTTGCTATTGAGCCCAAGACGAAGATGGATCAAGATAAAATGGCTTATTCGCTCCAGTGCCTTTCTGAAGAGGACCCCACTTTCCGCACCATACAGGATCCGGAAACGGGGCAGACGATAATATCCGGTATGGGTGAACTGCATCTTGAGGTTATCGTGGAGCGTCTGCTCCGGGAATTCAATTTACAGGTCAATGTGGGGCGTCCTCAGGTTGCCTACCGGGAGACGATCAGAGGCGCTTCCCGTGGAGAAGGAAAGTTTGTGCGCCAGACCGGAGGCCGGGGGCAGTACGGCCATGTTGTTCTGGAGATCGAGCCTCTGGATAATACAGATGAGGATTTTGTTTTTGAAGAATCGATCACCGGGGGAGCTATTCCCAAGGAATATATCCCCGCCATTGAAAAGGGTATTCAAGAGACGCTTATGAACGGACTTATCGCCGGCTATCCCATGATTGGAATCAAGGTAAACGTTATTGATGGTTCTTTTCATGAAGTGGATTCCTCGGAGGTGGCTTTTAAAATCGCGGCTTCCCAGGCCATTAAAAAAGTGGTTTCAAAGGCGAACCCCATTCTTTTGGAACCGATAATGAAGTTGGAAATTACCGCTCCCGAGCAATACATGGGGGAAGTAATCGGGGATCTTACGGCGAGGCGTGGCCGTATCTCCGGAACCCAATTGATCAAGGGAGCGCAAATAATCAAGGCCAATGTTCCTTTGAGCGAGATGTTCGGTTATGCTACGGAGCTTCGTTCACGGACCCAGGGGCGGGGCGTGCATATTATGCAGTTTTCTCATTACGAGGAAGTGCCCAAAAATATTTACCATAAAATTATAACTCATAGTATGGCTTATTAAAATTTAAGGGAGGAATGAATGAATGGCCAAACAGAAATTTGAGAGGACGAAACCCCACGTTAATGTAGGGACGAT
>JBASYW010000022.1:0-1971 GCA_049277715.1 Dethiobacteria bacterium
GTACAGATCATGGGAGGGTACGGGTACATTAAAGATTATCCTGTGGAGAAGTATATGAGGGATGCCAAGGTAACTCAGATCTTTGAAGGGACGAACTTGATAAACTTGCTGGACATTTTAGAGATATTGAAGCAAGAGCAATAAGTAGTATGACAAAAAGAAAAGAATTAAGGGAGGAATGAAATTGCGGGAGTATAAAAAATCAGAGGCCAAGGAATGGGCCAGAGAGAAATATCATGGCCTGGAAAACCTGATTTTACCGTCACTCAAATTTGTTGACTTCGGAGATGGAGAGACTATGGTATTGGATGAGGCCGGGATCAGACATGATGTTAATATGTGCAAAAAAAACAAGTTTGCCATGTCCTGCGCCATTATTGAAGGTATGCCGTTCACGATTTTTGAATTTTTAATGCGAGAGTTCTGGGAGATTGTTTTAGATGAGGTAAAGGATGATTTCTTACTCAGTGCTTATGTCTGTGGAAATACTTTTGATGAAACGATAAAAATTGCCCAGTTGGCTGAAAGTTTAGGTTTTAGTAGCATGATGTTGGCCTATCCTCCTTTCTTTTATCCTAAAAATGAGAATGAAATTTATGAATTTACCAAAGCAGTCTGTGATTCCGTAAATCTGGCCGTAACTGCATATGCTTCCCATAAATATAATTTTGAACGGTTCCATGGCAGTCCCTATAATCCTGATCTGCTGGTGCGCATTGCTGACATAGAAAATGTGGTGGCCATCAAGATGGGTACCCTTGATCATTCACATATTACCCAGTGCTTCAAGATGGTCGGCGATAAGGCTCTGTTAGGGATGCCTTTTCCACAACATTGGAGCACCTACGTTCTGGGGTTTGATCAACAATGGGCCGGCTCGGCTCCTTATGAACTGATTCAAAATCCTGATAAACCTTATTTGGTTGATTATTTTAATTTACTTCGGGAAGGCAAATTAAAAGAGGCCATGGACATCTATTGGAAGATCTATCCGGCGCTGGAGTTATTCGGTGAGCTGGTTGAACCGACCGTCAGGCAAGGGAATTACAATATTAT
The DNA here is from genome assembly GCA_049277715.1 of Dethiobacteria bacterium. Classification (GTDB taxonomy): domain Bacteria; phylum Bacillota; class Dethiobacteria; order DTU022; family PWGO01; genus JAAYSV01. The sequence goes on from JBASYW010000022.1 coordinate 1,057, forward strand.
GCATTGGAAATACTTTGGCTGGTTAAATGGTCTTAATGGTGGCCCTATACCTTTGTCAACCAGTCGGCTTTATGAACATGAGAAGATAAAGCTTAAGAAAGTTTTAAAAAGTATCGGCCTGACTCCGCGTGAGCCGGATGAAGAATTTTATGTAGGGCGTGTAAATTATTCAACCAAGAATAAGTAACGCAGCTGGAACATAATGGGATGCACCAAAGATAAAGTATATGGATATCAAGGGTTATTTGAGGCGGTCAATTGCGGGGCTACCATAGGCATAACGGCCGAAAGGGTTGCAGGGAAGTGCTATGCCTGCCAAAAAATAACCCTTGATTAATTTTTAAATATTTTCCGCTACGTTCAACCTGTTAACTATTCCGCTATCCTTTAAATAATTCAAATATTATAATCAAGACTCATTAATTGTGTGCGTTGTTTGTGTTTTTTTAAGATACATTCAAAAAAGTAGTAACCGCCGGAAATGCTGATATCCGGCGGTTTTACTGGCAGGGGAGACAGGACTCGAACCCGCAGCCTACGGTTTTGGAGACCGTTGCTCTTCCCGTTGAGCTACTCCCCTTTCTGTTAGTAATTTTAATGGAAGGCTACCTGTTTGTCAAACTTTTTGCTTGTCAGAAGATATGTTCAGGGTGCGCTGGATAATCCGTTTTTCGTCGGCAGAGAAGGCAATAACCAGATTGATTCTGAACTGACAGATAATGCATTCTTTGGCTGATATCTCCATACTGAGGGTGCCTTCCTCGATGATGGTCGGGTCCAGGGCAGGGAAGAGAGTTTCCCACATTTCGGGGGTCTCGATGATCCAATAAACCGTTTTATATATATTGTCATCACGGCCTTTCTCCGGTCCCATAAGCACGTTGCCAAGTTGGTCATTGACCAGGGCAATTATTT
>JBASYW010000023.1:0-4882 GCA_049277715.1 Dethiobacteria bacterium
TGCCCAACGTGGTCTTTGAACACGAGCAACCGGCGATCCATTATATCCATAAGCGGACCGCAGGTAACGATTATTACTTTTTTCGCAGCAGCAGTTCCCATTCCCGGCGGGTAAAGTTCTCCCTGCCTCACGGCTACAGGATCCCCTATATTCTCAACCCTTACACCGGTGAGGCTGACGAGGCGCCGGTCTATGAGGCGGTCGGAAACCATCTTCTCATTGAACTTGACTTTGATCCTTACGGCTCTTACCTGCTGGAATTGAAAGATCTTCCTTCGGCAAGGCGGCATCATCTGCTAAAGGCTCCGCAGCTTAAAACAATAAGGGAAGAAAACCGTCTGGTCGCTTATGCATCCGGGCAGGGAGAATACAGCTTTATTCTCAGCCACGGCGAGACAAAGAGAATCATCCCAGCCGGGCCGTTCCCGGAGCCTCTGAAAATAAACCGGTGGCAGTTTGATACGGTGTATCGGGATGTGTATGGCCATGTGCAGGAGATTGCCTTGAAGATGAATGAGCTAAAGGACTGGCGGCAAATTCCCGCCCTGGAACACTGTTCCTCCCGGGGCCGTTATGAGGCGGAGCTCATTATGGATGAGAGTTACTTTGCCGCTGATCTGAATCTGCTTTTATCACTGGGGCAGGTGGGCGATGTGGCCATCGTTAAATGTAACGGCCGGGAGCTGGAACCACTCCTGACGCCGCCTTACGAGGCCGATATTACCCCATATCTTCGGATCGGGGAGAACACTTTGGAGATCGAGGTGATCCCCACTTTGAACAACCAATTGATTGGCTACGGCCGTCAGGGAGGTGTTGCTTACAGAAACCATCGGCATAAAAAAAGCCTGATGCCCTCGGGCTTGATCGGGCCGGTCATGATCATTCCCCGGGCCAAGTTGTATATAACCTGACCCTGTGGTATCCCGGGCGGCTGATCCGGTTGATTATCGGTATGACAGCAAGTGCAAGCGGAGATCAAAAAGGTAGGAGGAAGGCGAGGGCGGCCGTCGGTCCGGTGGCAGCTCCCGGGCAGCCGGGTGCACATTTGTTTTCCTCCAAAAAGGAGGTTTATTGATGATGATTTTGCTTAACCCCAAACATCACATCCGGGAATACCCCGATGAACGATCCCGCGAGATTATGCTTAAAACCATTGCCTTCTTTGAAAACAAAGGCAAGAGCAAGATCAAGGAGCACGACCGCGAGCGTGTCTGGTATGAAGACCTGCTTGAATTTAATCGGGAGAACGAAATATTTTACACGCTGCTTACCCCGGAAGGATACGGAAAAGAACACTGCCGCTGGGATACCTGGCGTAACTGCGAGTTCAATGAGATTCTCGCTTTTTACGGCCTGCATTATTGGTACACCTGGCAGGTATCCATCCTCGGGCTCGGCCCTATCTGGATGAGCGCCAACGAGCAGGCCAAGCGGCGGGCGGCACAGTTGTTGAAAGAAGGGCACGTCTTTGCCTTCGGCCTGTCGGAGCGGGAGCACGGCGCCGATATCTACTCCACGGAGATGTCCCTTGAACCATTGCCGGACGGCACTTACCGGGCTAACGGCGAGAAATATTATATCGGTAACGGCAACATTGCCGAGATGGTCTCCACCTTCGGCAAGATGAAGGATACCAAAGAATACGTCTTCTTCACCGCCAACTACAAGCACAAAAACTATGAATTGGTAAAAAACATTGTTAACTCGCAATCATACGTAGCCGACTTTATTCTACGCGATTATCCGGTAAAAGAAGAAGAGATCCTCTCCCGGGGCGATGAGGCCTGGGATGCCGCCCTCAACACCGTCAACGTGGGCAAATACAACCTTGGCTGGGCCTCGATCGGGATCTGCACCCACGCCTTCTACGAGGCGATCAACCATGCGGCCAACCGCAACCTTTACGGTATGTACGTAACCGATTTCCCCCATGTCAAGCGGATGTTTGCCGAAGCTTACTGCCGTCTGGTGGCGATGAAGCTCTTTGCCCTGCGTGCCGCCGACTATATGCGCACCGCTTCCCCGGAAGACCGCCGTTACCTTCTTTACAACCCCACGGTCAAGATGAAGGTAACCACCCAGGGGGAAGAGGTGATCAACCTGCTCTGGGATGTCATCGCCGCCAGGGGATTTGAAAAAGATACCTTCTTTGAGATGGCCGCGAGGGATATCAGGGCTCTGCCCAAACTTGAAGGAACGGTCCATGTAAACATTGCTCTCATCCTCAAGTTCATGCCCAACTATTTTCTGAATCCCCGGCCTTTTCCCGCCATGGAAAAGCAGTCGCAAGCCCGCAACGATGACTTTCTTTTTGCGCAAGGCCCGGCGCGGGGATTGGGCAAGATCTGTTTCCATGACTACCACACGGCTTACAGCCTTTATGATCTGCCCAATCTGAATCTGTTTCGTGAACAGATCGCCGTCTTCAAAGAATTTCTGACCAACGCGCCGCCCGATGAAAACCAGCAGCGCGATATCGATTTTCTGATGTCCGTGGGCGAGATATTCACCCTCATCGTTTATGGCCAGCTCATCCTTGAAAATGCCGAAATATACAGGCTGGAGGAAGATATTATCGACCAGATCTTCAATTTTATGGTCCTGGACTTCTCCAAATTCGCCCTCCAATTATACGGTAAACCCGGCAGCAACGAGCGGCAGATGGCTTACTTTATGCAGATGATCCGTAAACCGGCACCCGATGAAGAACGTTTCCGGCGCTTGCTCAAAGATCATGTTTATGCCCTGAAAGGAGCTTACGAGATGAACAGTTGATCCGGCATGGAAAAGGCCGGGAAGAAGAACCTCGTTGTTCACCTTATTTGACGCGTTGCGGGCGGAAGAAGGATGGTTTATAGTATGTAATTGCACCCCGTGAAGGCGGGCGACATGATGCGGCGCTGCAATTTCTGCCCGAAGAAGGGTGGCCGGCAGCCATGAAGCGGTGGTTGCACATGTGCAGCATCGGCGGCGGAGTGCATCGGAGGGATGCACATGCACAATACCATGCGCCTGGTAAGACTGATGGAAACAGGAGATGAAAACAACCATGAAATTGACCAATTCCGGAGCCCGGATCTTTGTCCCCGACGGCTCCACACCTGCAGAAGCACTCGGAAGAACGACGCACCTGGGTATCGTTGCCCACCAGGATGATCTTGAAATAGCCGCTTACCATGGGATCCTTCAATGCTATGAACATGCTCAAAACCGATTTTTCGGCATAATCATTACCGATGGCCGCGGCAGTCCCCGCGAGGGCAAATACGCATCTTTCAGAGATGAAGAGATCAGGCGGATCCGCATTGAAGAACAGAAAAAGGCCGCCGTCATCGGCAAGTATTCAGGCCTGGCCTTCCTGGACTACCGCAGCACCGCAGTCAAGGACCCCGGGACCGCCGGCATAATCGATGACCTTAAGACGCTGATCTCGGCTGCTGCGCCCGGGGTTGTATATACGCACAATCTTTTTGATAAACACGATACCCATGTTGCCGTTGCTCTCCGGGTGATCGGCTCTTTGCGCGAGCTTCCCGCCCGCCTTCGCCCCGCCAAACTTTACGGCGGAGAAGTATGGAGGGGGCTGGAATGGCTGCCGGAAAAATACCGGGTGGCCCTCGACGTTTCGGCCCGCCCGGAGTTGGCCGCGGCACTCATCCGCGCCCATGATTCCCAGATATCCGCCGGCAAGCGGCTTGATCTGGCCACCGCGGGGCGGCGGCTCGCCAACGCCACCTATGCCGACGCCCACTCTGTCGACCGGGCCGCGGCTATAATCTATGCTGTTGACCTGACCCCCCTGATTAGAAATATTTCCCTGGAAATATGCGATTTTATGCAGCAGATCCTCGCCCATTTCTCGACCGAGATTATCGATGCGTACCGGAACCTCTCCGGCCGGTAGCCCCTAAACTCCTGACCTTTATGTCACGGGGACAGGTCCCTGGACATTAAATTGTTGCCGGGACAGGAAAAATTATCAAAATATTTCTATGACTTGCAGGAATTTATCAAAAGGTGTCGAAATAATAGGCAAACCATATATACTATGCTCCGAGCTAATTAACCTAAGGCATATTGCTAAGGTAATTGGCCGGTAGGGTGTACCTGGAAACGGATGCGCCTCCCGTGTGGAAAGGAGATTGCGGCAAGGTTTAATTGACCGGGGTACTTCCACACCCCGGTTTTTAATTTAACCACCACTTATTCACAAAAAAATGTTAACGAGACCGTTCAACCCGGCCGGAATGTTTAAACACGGGCAGCATCATCATCCGCGGACTTTTAATTTTTTATTCAGTCACGCGACGTCATGCTCTGCAGCATTGAAGGGGAAGGAGCAGCCATGTTGAGAGGAGGTACCGGGTGAACAAAAAGATGAGGAAGCAATCGGCGGCACTCTTATCTGTTCTATTTATTATCTCTGCCCTGATTTGGGTGCCTGCCGGGGAGATGTCTGCCAGGGAAGAAGATGAGACCTCCGGTTTGCGGGCGGATTCCCTGGCCATCAATGTCGGTTATTACGGCGGCCCCTATTACCAGAAAAAATTTTTCACCATTGACGAACTGGTATCGTTCGGGCTGGAGGAAGTGGTTTATTCATACATTGATCTTATGCCGTCAGTCTGCCTGAATTATGCCCGGGGCGTGCCTTTGACCACAATCATGGAGGTGTCCGGCATCGATATCAATTCGATTCAACGGTTCTATTTTTATACCAATGACAACAAGGGTGGCTACTTTACGGATTTCACCAAAAAAGCCCTGCTTGATACGACCCGTTATTATTATCCCAACCTGGTCTTTCGTTATTATGAACCTGATTTTGCCTTCAAAGATGACAAACAGGCCGCGGAAGGGGCTATACCCGTTCCAACCA
>JBASYW010000024.1:0-12120 GCA_049277715.1 Dethiobacteria bacterium
ATCAATAAGGGGAAAAGAAAGGATAAAAATGCGCATTTTGATTTGCGGCGGAGGAACAGGAGGGCATATTTACCCCGGCCTGGCTCTGGCTCGCTACATCCAACAAAACGAGAAGGACCCGGAGATCTTGTTTGTAGGAACAGCCCGGGGGTTGGAAAAGAAAGTTGTGCCGGAGGCCGGGTTTGCTCTGGAAGAAATACCGGTGCGGGCATTTAAAAAGTATCCTCCGGGGGAAACATGGGGAGCAACGGTTGATCTGTGCCGGAGTATCAAACAATCCCTTGGGATTATCAGGCGCTTCCAACCCGATATCGTTATCGGAACGGGAGGATACGTGGCCGGGCCGGTTGTTCTGGCTTCAAAGATGGGGCGGCGGCCGATCGTCATTCATGAACAGAATGCCATCCCCGGCCGGACCAACAGGATACTGGCTTCCTGGGCAAACAGGGTCTGCATCTCTTTTGAGGATTCACGTAAGCACTTCAAAAACAGACGGGTGATCCTTACGGGGAATCCAAGGGCCGGCGAGGTGGTGGCCCTGTCACGGGAGGAGGGGTTTCAACGGCTCGGCCGCCTGAATCCACAGAAAAAGACGGTTCTGGTCATGGGCGGCAGTCAGGGTGCTTTAAGAATAAATGAGGTCATGGTTGACTTGATCATGAATGGCGGTGGTCTTCCTCCGGGGAGCCAGCTCCTGTATATCACGGGTAATTTATATTATGAACGGGTACGGAAACAATTAAAGGGAGGGTTACTTTCCGGAGTAGTCCTGATGCCCTATCTGAATGATATGCCGTCGGCACTTGCCGTAGCGGATCTGGTCATCAGCAGGGCCGGGGCCACGGCTCTGGCCGAGATAACTGCGCGGGGAGTGCCGGCTTTACTGATTCCATCTCCCAATGTGGCCTATAATCATCAGTATTTCAACGCCCGCCTTCTGGAAAAAGAGGGGGCCGCCCGCATTATCCCGGAGGAAGATTTTACCGCGACCCGGCTGGCGCAAGTGATGAAGGAGCTGTTTGGCACTCCGGGAAGACTGGAGGAGATGGCGCGGAAAAGCAGGGATATGGGGATACCGGATGCCGCCGGGAGGATGTATCGATGCATTCTCGAAGTGATTGGAACAAAGAAATCAGGAGAATAAATGACTACAGAGCAGTTATTGAAATCGATCAATGTAAAATACGAGAAAGATGTACCGATGTCCGGGTACACCTCTTTTCTGGTAGGCGGGAAAGCGGATTATCTGGTCAGCCCCGCCGATATAAATGAAGTAAAGTTGTTGTTGAAGACGGTAAAGTCCGCCGGGATACCTTTTCTGCTTATCGGGAGGGGTACCAATCTGCTCGTTAAAGATGGCGGCCTAAGGGGGGTAGCCATGCAGCTGGGCAGTGCTTTCAACTGTTTCCGGGTAGAGGGGGCCGAGGTGGTGGCCGGTGCCGCTACGCCTCTGCCGTATATAGCCCGGAAAACGGCGGAGGGCGGGCTCTCCGGCCTTGAGTTTGCATCAGGTATTCCCGGCACTGCAGGGGGCGGAATAATCATGAATGCGGGGGCGTTCGGCGGCATGGTTGGAGATCTTGTAAAGGAGCTAACTTTTATAAATATTGATGGCGAGGTCAGGCGGATCAAGCAGGAAGAGATTGTTTTCGGCTATCGTTGGAGCAGTCTCCGGGGAACCGGAGGGGTGATCACCGATTGTCGGTTAACACTCAAGGAAGATTACCCCGGGACGATCATGGAGCGCATGCATGAAATGGTTAAAATCCGGAGGCAGAGACAGCCCCATCTACCCAGTGCCGGCAGTGTATTTAAAAATCATCCGGATATTCCCGCCGGGAAGCTGATCGAGACAGCAGGAGGAAAAGGTCTGCAAGTGGGAGGCGCCCGGGTTTCGGAAAAACATGCAAATTTTATTGTAAATACAGGTGGGGCCACCGCTAAAGATATCCTGGATCTTATTTATCTGGTTCAGGAGAGGGTAATGAAGACTCATGGTATTGGTTTAAAACTTGAAATCCAGATAATTGGTGAAGATTGAGATCAAGGAATATTTTCGCCGTTAAAAGTGGACAAGCCTCATGCTTCATCAGGGACAAAAATAATGGTAAAAAAATAAAATATTAAAGGATAATTAATATTATTGTTGAATCTAATTTAATATATGGAAAAGCAGGTAGGAGGTATAGGCTTGAGACAGAAAGAAATTATTGTAGGAATGGATGTAGGAACATCGCATATACGCGTAATTGTCGGAGAGCATCGTTCCGATGGAACCATAAATATAATCGGCGTCGGCTTGAGCCCTTCCGAAGGAATAAGAAAGGGTTTTGTCGTTGATCAGGACAAGACCATTGATTCAATAAGTCGGGCAGTTGAGGAAGCGGAGAGAATGGCCGGGATCAAAATAGAGTCCGCCTTTATCAGTCTGGTAGGCTTGAATGTTCAGCTGCTCAAAAGCCGAGGTGTGGCGACGATAACTTCGGAGGATAGGGAGATACGTCCTCAGGATGTGGAGAGAGCATTGGAAAATACCAAGGTAGCCCTCCCTTCTGAACGGGAGATCGTCGAGGTAATCGCACATGAATATATCGTAGATGGGTATGACGGTATCAAAGATCCGGTGGGCATGTTGGGAGTACGGCTTGAAGTTGATGCCATGATCGTGACCACCTCAACGACATGTTTGCAAAACTTGATCAGGTGTATCAAGAGGGCGGGTATTGAAATAGAAGGGATCGTATTGCAGTCTTTTGCCAACGGAGAAATCACGCTTACCAAGGACGAGAAGGAATTGGGAGTATTTATTATTGATATCGGAGGGGGAACAACAGAGATTGCCTTCTTCAAGAACGGGATTCTGCAAGATCTCTCCGTGCTGCCTATCGGCGGTAATCATATTACCAATGATCTTTCCGTGGGCTTACATACCAGTTATTATGCCGCCGAAAATTTAAAAGTAGAATATGGTTGTGCTCTTCAGACAGCCGCAGATACACAGGAGAAGATAGAGATTATTACAGTCGGGGGCAAGGAGAAAGTTAAAGTATCCGCGAAAGATCTGGCCCTCTACATCGGTCCCCGGGTGCAGGAAATTCTCCAGTTTGCGCGGGAAGAGATGTTCAAGATGGCCGGAAGCGATGCCCTGTCATCGGGAGTGGTGCTAACCGGCGGAGTTTCATTGATGGAAGGTTTATCCGAGATAGCTGAAAGCATCATCGGTACGACCATTAGAATCGGAGAACCACAGCTGGTTGGTGTCCAGAGTCCCATTTATACCACCGCCGTGGGCATCATTTATTATGTAATCCATAATATCGGCGTGGGGGTAAGTTATTCTGAAAAGAAAGAATCGGCCAAATCATTCAATTTTTTTGCGAGACTCTGGAGACAGATTCAGAGTTGGTTCAACGAATTCTTTGAATAATTGAATTACATAAGGGGGTTAATTGAGTGATTGATTTTGATATCGAGATGGAACATTTCGCAACCATTAAGGTTATCGGTGTAGGCGGAGGCGGAAGCAACGCTGTAAACCGTATGATTGGGGCGGGGCTTAAAGGGGTGGATTTCCTCGCGGTTAACACCGATGCACAGGCTCTGTTTCTGACCAAGGCAAGTACAAAAATACAGATTGGAGAGGAACTTACTAAAGGGCTGGGTGCAGGTGCCAATCCTGAAATCGGGAGGCAGGCGGCCGAAGAGAGCCAGGACCAAATCCGTGAGGCGCTTCAAGGTGCCGATATGATTTTCATCACCGCCGGAATGGGGGGAGGAACCGGAACCGGTGTGGCCCCGGTTATTGTCGAAATTGCAAAAGAACTGGGTGCATTAACTGTCGGAGTGGTTACCAAACCTTTTCCCTTTGAGCTTCGCAAACGTCATGAACAGGCTGAAGAAGGAATCAAAAGGTTGAAGGAGAAGGTTGATTCGCTCATCGTCATCCCCAACGAGCGGTTATTACAAATTGTAGAGAAGAAAACCCCCATACTGGAAGCATTCCGTATGGTTGACGATGTATTGCGACAGGGGGTACAGGGTATCTCCGACCTGATCGCCGTTCCGGGGATCATTAATCTTGATTTTGCCGATGTTAAAACCATAATGTCGGAAACAGGCACGGCCCTGATGGGCGTGGGGGTCTCCAGCAGTGAAAATCGTGCCGTTGATGCAGCTCAAAATGCGATTACCAGCCCTTTGTTGGAAACTTCCATTGAGGGAGCAAGAGGGATCCTGATCAACATTACCGGAGGAAAGGATCTGGGATTGTACGAGATTACGGAGGCTTCAAATATTATTTCCAAACAGGCCGACCAGCATGCGAATATTATTTTTGGTGCGGTGATCGATGAGACGATGGAAGACAAGATCAGAGTCACCGTTATTGCCACAGGATTCGATCAGAAGAATGCGCACCAGAATGTGGTTGAAGCCGACTTCGGGAAGGCCAGATTTGCAGACGGAAGTGATATAGATACACCGGCATTTATACGCCATCAGAAAAAAGACGAGTAAGTCCTGTTATCCAAAAGTATGGAAAGAAAAAATCCTCAATAAAAGGCTAATTAAAGCCTTTTATTTTTTTTTAACAATTCCACAGTATGACAAATTATGTATCTGGCTTCATGTATAATCAAGCATACCCGATTATTCAATGTCATAAAAATAATTAATTACATTAATCTTTCAAGGGAGAACAAGGTGTACCTTGACTTACTGATCATCGTTAATCTAGGTATGGATTATTTTTTGTTGTATATGGTGGGCAGATTGACTCACCGTAAGCCGGCGCCTTTTAAACTGCTCCTGGGAGCACTGGGAGGCGTGCTGCCGGCAGTCTGCCTTTCAATGTTCCCCGTTTCGAACACTTTGTGGATATTAACCGTCCTGATCACGCCATATATTATGATCGGACTTGCCTATTTCCCCCTCAAGGGAAGGGAATATTTTCTCATGGGCGGCCTCATGTTTTTGTTTGCTTTTATCCTATGCGGCTGCATCTCTGTTCTGCTTAATCTGCAGGTAATCAATACGGCTGTGGACGAACCCCTGTTTCTGCTCTATTTGTTGATGATCGGCTTTATAATCAGCAGCATAATCTCTTTTTTCCAACCTTATCTGGAAGAGCGGAAATGGCAGGGCTTTATGCATACACGGGTACAAGTCTGTATGGATGATAAGAAGCAGACCATTGAAGCCTATTTGGATACCGGAAATCGGGTCAGAGAACCGTTTTCCAGAAAGCCGGTTATAATTGTAAATCATCAGAGTCTCCAAAAAATAATTCCCTGTGACATCTATAAATTGATGAACAACAATTTTGATTCGGTAAGAGTAATGGAGAGCATCTCCGATCCGGGCTTAAGCCTTCGTTTTTATCTCATACCATTTACGGGGCTGGACGGGGGAACAGAACTCCTGCTCGGGTTCCGGCCCGACCACATCAGAATAATGCGGGGCCGGCAGAGCTGGGAGATCGGCACACAGGTGGCTATCGGCATCTATAAGCATGATTTCAACAAGTCCGGGGAATTTGAAGCGTTAATTCCACCGGAAGTATTACAGCTTGTCAGTTAATTCATTAATCTGAAAGGGTGATTGTAATGTACAGATATTTAAATCGACTCCTCTCCAAAGTGAGATTATTTGTTTTTCGCTTTCTCCCCTGGGAAAAGCTCAAACATTACCGCTATCTTTTTTATGTAAGTAATAGTGAAACATTGCCTCCACCCTTGAGTCATGAGGAAGAAGATGATCTGTTGAAAAAACTAAAAAGTGGAGATTATACGGTCAGAACAACCCTGATTGAACGTAATCTGCGCTTGGTTGTTTATATTGCCCGCAAATTTGAAAATACGGGCGTGAACATCGACGACCTTGCTTCCATTGGTACAATCGGCCTCATCAAGGCCGTGAATACGTTTGACCCCCACAAGAACATTAAATTGGCCACTTATGCTTCCAAGTGCATCGAAAATGAAATACTCATGTTCCTCAGACGTAATCACAAGGTTCGCCTGGAAGTTTCATTCGATGAGCCGTTAAACGTTGATTGGGATGGAAACGAGCTTCTTCTCTCTGATATTTTAGGTACCGAGGGGGACCTGATCATCAAAAATATAGAGCAGGAGATCGAGAAGAAATTGCTTTATCTGGCCATCGAGAAACTAACTCACCGTGAAAAGAGGATCATGGAGCTGAGATTTGGGCTGGAGGGAGAGGCTGAAAAAACACAGAAAGAGGTTGCCGAAATGCTGGGCATCTCGCAATCCTATATATCTCGCCTGGAAAAAAGAATCATCAAAAGATTGCAGAAGGAGATAAAAAAAATGGAATAGAAAACTTTTGCACCGCTGCAGTATAAAAAAGGGAGGGCAGGAAATACTTTATTTAACCCCTTAATTGCATCACGGAGGTAATTGTTTTGAACAAGGTAGAGATATGCGGTGTCAATACTTCCAAACTTCCGGTCCTTCCCAATCACAAGATGACCGAGCTCTTCAAGCGTATGCTTGATAATGAACCCGACGCCAGGGAGGCGCTGATCAAAGGAAATTTGAGATTGGTATTATCGGTAATCCAGAGGTTCAACAACCGGGGAGAAAATGTAGACGATCTGTTTCAGGTGGGATGTATCGGACTGATCAAAGCCATCGATAATTTCGATTTAAGTAAGAACGTTAAATTTTCTACCTACGCGGTGCCAATGATTATCGGGGAGATCAGAAGGTATCTCCGGGACAACAATCCGATCCGGGTGAGCCGTTCGCTGCGTGATATCGCTTACCGGGTTTTGCAGATCAGGGACAAACTTGCAAATCGATTATCACGGGAACCTTCCATCGGAGAGATAGCCAGTGAACTTGATCTGCCCAGGGAAGATATTGTATTCGCCCTCGATGCAATTCAGGAGCCGATATCGCTGTTTGAGCCGATATATTATGACGGAGGAGATCCCATCTTTGTCATGGATCAGGTCAGCGATGAAAAATGTGTAGATGACAGGTGGCTCGTCAATCTGGCCATCAAAGAAGCGTTGACCAAACTCAATGAAAGAGAGAAATTGATTCTAACCATGCGGTTTTACAAGGGGAAGACGCAGATGGAGGTGGCCGATGAGATCGGTATCTCGCAGGCCCAGGTATCACGATTGGAAAAAGCGGCTCTGGTATATTTAAGAAAACAGATCCAGTAAATATCAAACCATGAACCAGCAAGGTAATTGACGGTCTGAATTGACAGAAAATTGTGGCCGGGCCAGGCTTTTGTCTTCCAACGCCTGCCGCCGCCGGAGAGGAGGAAGATGATGATAAAGATATCGGAGTTGAGAAACCGTGACGTGGTCAATGTAAATGACGGACGACGTCTGGGAATAATCATGGATCTTGATATCGATCTCCAAAAAGGAGTGGTAAATTCCATTATCGTTCCATCGCAGAAGGGGTTTTGGGGTAGACTATCAGGCTCCAAGGATCATATTATTTCCTGGAGCAAGATTGTCAGAATCGGCGTAGATACGATCCTGGTGGACTATCCACGGGAGATTTTATAGTTAAAAAAAAATAACAAAATACGAAAAATAATGGCTTTACATCCTATATGTTGTGTATTATAATCATGGTTACAACAACATGTAGGGAAGGAGGGTTATAAATAGATGAAATGTCCCTTTTGCGGAGAGTTGGAAAGCAGGGTGGCAGACTCCCGAATGATCGAGGAAGGGACAGCGATTAAACGACGCCGTGAATGCACCGCCTGTGAAAAAAGGTTTAATACGATGGAAAAAGTTGAAGAAAACCCGATCATGGTCATCAAAAGAGATGGGCGTCGTGAAGTATTTGATGGGAACAAGATTCTTACCGGCTTGCTAAGAGCCAGTGAAAAAAGAAATGTACCTCTAGGTGTACTGCAAGGTTTGGTTGAGGAACTTGAGCAGGAACTTCGTGTTACCTACACGCATGAGGTTGATGCCGATCAGATCGGTGATATACTACTCAATAAATTGCGAAAGATAGACGAGGTTACTTATGTACGTTTTGCTTCAGTATTTCATCAATTTCAGGATATTGATACATTCAAAAAAGAATTGGAAAAAATGATTAAAATGAGGGAAACCGATTAAACGGGAGGATATCCGTATGGCAAAGGCGTTTATATATTCAGTTAAAGAGGAATCAAGGGGAAAAAAGGAGCCTGTTTTTGCCGAGATCAGAAAAAGAGACGGCCGCATTGTATCCTTTGAACCGGAGAAGATAACCGAGGCCATCTTCAAGGCCGCCAGTGCGGTTGGCGGTCAAGATCGCAGTATCGCTGAAAACCTGACCTTGAATGTGATAAAATCATTGAAAGAAGAAGAAAGATTTAAAGGTATTATACCTGCTGTTGAGGATGTTCAGGATGCTGTGGAGAAAGTTTTAATTGAAAATGGGCATGCCCGTACAGCCAAGGCTTACATTCTGTATCGGGCCAAAAGAACCCGTATCCGTGATGCCAAATCGGAGTTGATGGATGCGGTTAAAGAAATTTTGGTGGAAACCAGCCGCGAGAACGCTAATATAAGTAACTCTCCATCGGCCAAGATGCTGCAGATCGGCAGTGCGGCCAGCAAGAAATACTATCTCAGCAACCTTCTGCCCGGAGAATTCTCACGGGCGCATATAGAGGGTAGTATCCATATTCACGACCTTGATTATTACAGCAAAACCTTGAATTGCCTGCAGATCGATTTAACGCATCTGCTCAAAAAGGGGTTTAATACCGGTTATGGTTATATACGTCCCCCCAAGAGGATTGCTTCGGCGGCGGCCCAAGCGGCAATTATCTTGCAGAGCAACCAGAATGATATGTTTGGCGGCCAGAGTTTTCCCCACTTTGACAAGAGTATGGGTGAGGTGATCCGAAATCTGGAAGGAGGGGTCGAATATGAGGAGATTTATCAGGCCATGGAGGGGCTGGTCTATAATCTGAACACCATGCATAGCCGTGCCGGTGCCCAGGTTCCGTTCTCTTCTTTAAATTTCGGTACGGACATTACTCCGGAAGGCAGAAGCATCACCAAGGCCGTACTCGAGGCTTTCTATGCAGGGTTGGGAAACGGAGAGAGTCCGATCTTCCCCAACCTGGTGTTCCGGCTTAAAAAAGGGATAAACCTTGACCCCGAAGATCCCAATTACGATCTTTTTCAGTTGGCCATCAAGGTGGCTTCCCGGCGCTTAAGTCCGACTTTCAGTTTTATGGATGCATCGTTTAACCACAAATACGGTGATGAGGTTTCATATATGGGGTGCCGTACCCGGGTGATCGCCAACCGGCATGGCCCCGAGGTATCTGCCGGCAGAGGCAATATCGCTCCGGTGACCATCAATCTCCCGAAGTTGGCTTTAAACAGCAGGGGAGAGTTCAAGCAGTTTGTGGATGAACTCAACCGTGTTATGCGCCTGGCGGCAAGTCAGCTGCTTCACAGGTTTGAAGTTCTTTCCCGGCTGCGGCTTAAAGATCTGCCGTTCTTGATGGGACAGCATCTGTACATCGGTGCTGAAAATCTCGGCCCCGAGGATTTTGTCGGCGCGGCCATCAAAAACGGAACGTTGGCCATCGGCTTCATCGGGCTTGCCGAGGCATTGATGGCCCTGATAGGGCGGCATCACGGGGAAGATAGTGAAGCCCGGGAGTTGGGGCTGGCGATTGTAGAGCAGATGCGCCGCAACGTGGATGCGTTTGCAGAAGAGTATGATCTTAACTTTGTCCTCTATGCCACTCCTGCGGAAGGGCTGGCGGGTCGTTTTGTTTCTATAGATCGGGAAAAATACGGCATTATTCCCGGGGTTACGGATAAAGGCTACTATACCAATTCGTTTCACATACCGGTCAATTATGCCACCTCCCTTTTTGATAAGATATCGATTGAGGCCGATTATCATCGCCTGTGTAATTCCGGGCACATTACCTATGTTGAGCTCGATTCGCCGCCGGAACACAATCACGCAGCCATGGAAAAAATTATCCGGCATATGGCCGATGCGGACGTGGGGTATGGAGGGGTTAATTATCCCGTAGATGAGTGCAGAGGGTGTTCTTACAGTGGTTTGATCCCCGAAGAATGTCCCTCGTGCGGCAGTTCCGATATCAGAAGGATCAGACGTATCACGGGGTATCTATCCACGGAAGACCGCTTTAATGAGGCCAAGATATCTGAATTAAAGGATAGAAAACCCCATATTTACTAGGGGAAAAGGATGAAATTACGTATTGCGGGAATTAAGAAAGAGAGTCTGGTTGACGGGCCGGGCATATGTTATGTGATCTTTGTACAGGGTTGCAAGCATAATTGCCCGGGTTGTCACAATCCGGAAGCGCAATCCTTCGATGGCGGAGTGGAGATATGCATCACCGATATTTTCAAGGAGATCGCCTCTTTGAAGGGAACAGATGCCGTGGTATTCAGCGGGGGAGAGCCTTTTCTGCAGGCCGAGGCTCTCTCCTGTTTAGGGGAGAAGATTCAGGGCCTTGGCTTGAAAGTAATCACTTATACCGGGTTTATTTTTGAGCAGTTGATTGAAGATTCACCGCAACGGGATATTTATCGAAAATTGTTGGAGGTTACAGATATTCTCATCGATGGTCCTTACATTGAAGAGCAGAGAGATCTCGGGCTGGTCTTTCGAGGGTCAGGAAATCAAAGAATCATCGATGTTAAACCCTCAATGAAGTTTAAAAAAGTGGTGATTAGATCGGATCGGTATCTATAAAGCGGTTATCCTTCCTTCATCCTTAGGGGCGTGATTTTATCAGCAACTATGTTTTAGATCATCGGGGGGAGCTCTATTTCCTTCAGCCACCGCTGGGGTCAAGAATAGATAAAATTGAAGCCGGTTATTCAACCCGTTGCGGAGGCGTCAGCAGCGGACCTTACTCTTCACTTAACCTGGCTTATCATACCGGTGATCGGATATCAGCCGTCCGGGAAAATCGGCGTCGTTTTCTTTCCATATGGGGTCTCTCCCCTCATCACCTTGTTGCCGGAAATCAGATTCACGGTACAGGTATACATCGGGTTGTGGAAAACGATCGCGGAAGGGGAAGCCGCAAAGGGACGGCCATACCCCGGTGCGATGCATTGATTACTGATGTAGCCGGTGTTATTCTAACCGCTTTCTCCGCCGACTGCCTGATCATCTATCTGGTCAGTCCTCGGAGGAGGGTCATTGCCCTGGCCCATGCCGGTTGGCGGGGAGTGTTGCAGGGCATGGTCAAAAAAGTGATTGCCGCCCTGATAAGCGGATATGGAGGGTGCCCTGATGAACTACTGGCCTGGGTCAGCCCGTGTATCTGCCGTAATTGCTTTGAGGTTTCGCCGGAGGTAGCCGCCCTGTTTCTGGATCAGGGGTGGGATGATCCTTTATTTTGTAACCGGAATACGACCACCGGAAAATATATTTTAGATCTAAGAGAGATCGTGAGGCGACAACTCATCATTGGCGGATTACATGATCGCCATATCGAGATAGCGAAGATATGCACATCGTGCCATCCCGATTTGTTTTATTCTTATCGGCGTGAAGGAGAAAAAACAGGCAGGATGATGGGATTTATCACCTTAAATGAGTAAAAGGATCAATAGAATGACTCGAAATCAGGACCGAAACTTGAGTGTGGTAACCGGTGGAGGGAAGAAAAATAAACCGGGTCGGGACAAGATAATTTATTTTGTTGTTCTCGGCATATTGCTACTTTTATTTATTCAGGTTGGTTACCAGTGGGCGAATTCGTGGCTTTATTTTCGGCGTGTTCAGATTGCGGTTGCCGAGGAAGGGACCATGGATTCTCTTGTCAACGTTAGCGGGGTTATCACGCGGGATGAAACAGTTGTAACTTCACCTGTAACGGGCTTTGTTCTGGGGAAGATTCCGGAAGGCGAACGTGTCCCCGTCGGCGGCGAGGTGGTAACAGTTTTACCCGATTATTACGAGCAGGATGATAATGATGAACCGGGTGATAATCAGAACGCTTTTCAGTTTTATTATCAGAAGTTTAAAACATGGTTCGAGAGCTTATTTGCGACCAATGATCGGACCAAAAATGGAAAGAACGATGAGATCGATGCCGCGCCCGATCCCAAAG
>JBASYW010000025.1:0-7709 GCA_049277715.1 Dethiobacteria bacterium
TCTTAAACTGGGTGAATATGTGATTACAGAATCCGGCTTTGCCGCCGATATCGGATTTGAGAAGTTCTGGAACCTTAAATGTCGCATGTCGGGGCTGAAGCCCAACTGTGCCGTTGTTGTGGCTACAATTCGTGCACTCAAGGCCCATGGGGGTGCTCCTCTGCCGCTTCCGGGCCAGCCGCTGGACCCTGCTTACACTTCGGAACAGCTTGACTGGGTGGAGAAGGGGTGCGAAAACCTGATTCATCATGTCCGGACCATCAAGAAGGCCGGGATCAACCCGGTGGTGTGTATCAACGCTTTCCATACCGATACTGATAATGAGATCAAACTGGTGCGCCGTATGGCAGAGGAAGCCGGAGCCAGAGTCGCTCTCTCCAGGCATTGGCAGTATGGCGGAGAAGGCGCCCTTGAGTTCGCCGATGCCGTTATTGATGCCTGCAATGAACCCAACGATTTCAAGTTTCTTTATGAGTTGGATACGCCGCTTCGCAAGCGCATTGAGCTCATTGCCACAGAGGTTTATGGTGCCGACGGTGTTGAGTACTCATCCGAGGCTCTGGAAAAGGTAAAGCGGATGGAGAAAGATCCCGAGATTCAGAAACTGGGTACCTGCATGGTTAAAACCCACCTTAGCCTTACTGATAACCCGATGTTAAAAGGTGTGCCCAAGGGCTGGAAACTTTATGTGCGGGATATCCTTACCTATGGCGGAGCGGGATTTGTGGTTCCTGTGGCGGGAACGATCTCCCTGATGCCCGGAACTGCAGCCAACCCTGCTTTTCGCCGTGTGGATGTTGATGTGGAGACGGGCAAGGTGAAGGGCTTGTTCTAAAACCGTATTTCAAAAATAAATAAAATGTTGGAAGGACGCTAGCGGCCGGGATGCGAATCGGCAAGGGCGTCCTTCTGCTTTTTGGGAGGGTTGAAGGTGCTGTTGATAATCGATAATTATGATTCTTTTACTTATATCCTGGCCGATTATATTTTACAACAGGGGTGCAAGGTGCGGATAGTTCGTCCCGCCAATATAACCATAAATGAGATTGTAAAATTGGCGCCCCGGGCTGCAGTAATCTCTTCGGGATCGGGATATCATGGCCATGCGGGCATCGTGGTCCCATTAATCAAAGGCTTGGTGGGATCAATCCCGTTACTGGGCATCGGTTCGGGGTATCTGGCACTGGCAGAGGTTTTTGGCGGAAATATAGTGAAGGCGGATCGCCCCAGGCATGGGAAGACGGCGGAGATATATCATCACGGGGAAGGATTGTTTTTGGGTCTGCCCTTGCCGTTCAGAGCCGCATGCTATCATTCTCTGGTTGTGGATTCCCGCGTTTTTCCTTCCGTTCTGGAGATAGCGGCCTTTAGTGCCACAGGAGAAATGATGGCCCTGAAACATCGTCATTATCCGGTCTACGGCGTTCAATTTCATCCTGCATCAATCTTGACCGAGTACGGAGAGCGCATCCTGAAAAATTTTATAAGCATGGCCGGCGAATTCAAGCTCCTTTTGAGGGAGGAAGGAGGAACAGAAGATGGAGCCTATCGTTGAGGTATGGCCGGGAAACCCCCGGTTGGATGAATTATATGATATTTTTAAAGATGAACCCTATGCCTTCCTGCTGGAAAGCGGCATTGAACATCAGAAATTGGGCCGCTATTCCTTTGTGGGAGGGGATCCTTTCCTCGTATTCAGTTCATGGGGCAACCGCTGTAACATCCGTTACGCCAAAGGGTTCAATGTTTATGCAAAGGAGGACCCCTTTACATGTTTGGAGGAGTTGATCGCCGATTATTCAGGTTCTTCCATGCACAAACTGCCCATGGTGGGCGGTGGGGCGGTGGGCTATCTCGCTTACGATATGGGGCGTTGTCTGGAGAAGCTGCCGCGGCATGCCCCGGACGATCTGGGGCTTCCGGAGTGCATGATGGCCTTTTATGATCGGGGCATTGTCGTGGACCATCTGAAGCGTGAAACCTATATATTTTCAACAGGACTGCCTTTTAAAGATCCTGCGGCGCAGCTTGATCATCGCGATCGGCGCTTCCGGGAACTGCGCCGTAAAATAAACAAGATACATGGCCGGAGAGTTCCCCGGATCGTTGGAATAAAGGGAAGCGGCCTCCACAGTAACTTTTCCCGGGAAGAATATCTTGTAATGGTGGAGAAAGCCCTTGATTATATCGGCTGCGGGGAGATCTATCAGGTTAACCTGTCCCAGCGTTTTGAAGCTCGTCTGGAGAGCGCTCCATGGGCACTCTACCGCCAGCTCCGGCTGATCAATCCCGCTCCTTTTGCCTCCTTTCTGAGTTTCCCCGAGGTAAAGATTGTCTCGTCATCACCGGAAAGATTTCTTAAACTCGATGGTCTTGATCTGGAAATGCGACCCATTAAAGGGACACGTCCCCGGGGATCTACGGCGGAAGAGGATCGGGCTCTGAGCCGGGAGCTCCTGCAAAGCGAGAAAGACAGGGCCGAGTTGGCCATGATCGTGGATCTGGAACGGAATGATCTCAGCAGGGTGTGCCGGGTCGGCACGGTAAAAGTCCCGGCCTTAGCGGCGCTGGAGGAATACGCCACCGTATATCATCTGGTGGCTACGGTAACGGGGAAACTTCCGGAGGGGAAGGGTATAATCGAAGTATTGAAAGGATCATTTCCGGGAGGATCGATTACCGGAGCACCGAAGATAAGGTCCATGGAAATTATAGAAGAACTGGAGCCGGTCAGGCGCGGTATCTATACAGGATCGATCGGATATATCGATTTTGCCGGAAAATCGGACTTGAATATCGTCATCCGTACCTTTATCATTAAGGGCAATCGGGCTTACTTTCAGGTCGGCGGCGGCATCGTGGCCGATTCATCTCCGGAAGCAGAATACCGGGAAACGCTGGATAAAGCCAGGGCGTTGCTTGCGGCTTTGGGTATTTAAAAGTGGGGAGGCTGTATTGATTGCGACTTTACTGTTTCCTGAACGGAGAAATTATCCCCGCCGAGCAGGCGGAGGTCTCCATATTTGATCGGGGAATATTTTATGGAGATGGCCTGTTTGAGACGGTAAGAGTATATAAGGGCAAACCCTTTCTTATCGACAACCATTTACAGAGGCTTATCCGGGGAGCCATCACCCTCGGTTTAAAGGTGCCCGGCAAAAAAATAAACCTGCTCCGGGCTGTGGAGAAAATCATTGATACCAACTCTCTTCATGAGGGGGCGCTCCGTCTGACCCTTACCCGGGGCCTCTCCGAGCGTGGGCTCTGGCCCTGCTCAAAGTTTGGCGCATCAACCTTTTTTATTACACCGCATGATGGGATACCTTATGCGCCGGAGCAATATCGGAAGGGATTCCGCGGGGCGCTTATCAGCTTCCCCCTGAATGAGTATTCACCGCTCTCAGGCCTTAAAACATTGAACTATCTTGATCACATCCTGGGAAGACGGGAAGCCCTGAACCGGGGCTATGATGAGGGCATCTTTTTAAACCAGAAACGCTATCTGGCCGAAGGTACGGTAAGCAACCTGTTTCTGGTTAAAGGCAGGACTGTATATACTCCTCCGATTGAAGCCGGTATCCTTCCGGGTATTACCCGTGCTCTGGTTATCAGGCTGGCCCGGAAAAAATTCAAAGTTCATGAACAGAACATCTCTCCGCTTTTCCTGAAAGAAGCCGATGAAGCTTTTCTGACGAATTCACTGCTGGAGATAATGCCTCTGGTCGAGATCGAGGAAAAACCGATCGGCGAGGGCGGGCCCGGCCCGGTGACGGCCGATTTGCAACAGCTTTATCAGGAGTTTTTAAAGAAAAATCTATGCGGCTCAATATAGTGTGAGATGATATTCAAGGGGTGGAAGGCCTATAAAATTCTGTTGTTTCCGGTCATCAGATGATTGAACTTACCCCAGGGATCCACTCCCTCAAGCCGGTCAATGCCTTCCGGAGGGCCAAGATCATGCAGAAGGGCAGTGACATCCTTGGTGTAGCCCGGAGGAACAAGTTTCGGTGCAATCTCTACCAGGGGAACGAGAACAAACCAGCGTCTGTCCAGCAATGGATGAGGCAGTTTGAGTGTCGGTGTCCTTATCACTACATCCGGGTAAACCAGGATATCAATATCGATAAAGCGAGCCTCCCAATGACCTTTTCGTCTGCGTCCGAGGGCATATTCTATTTTTTTGGTAACTTCAAGAAGAGCGGCAGGCGCTAAAGATGTATCTACCGCACATACGGCGTTAAGATATCTGCCCTGCAGCGGCCCTCCCACCGGGTCGGTCTCGTAAACGGAGGAGAGACTCGTGACTTCAGTATTCTGAAGCTTATCCAGCTCCTCGACGGCACGATTGAGAAAGGCCAGCCTTTCTTTAAGATTTGATCCCAGACCGATGTATACCGTTTGCATCTTTGTCACCTGTTTGCCAAGTCCGAATATTTATCGCGGGGAAACCCCTGCGGAGAGCATGTTTACTTTGAACGGCAGACGGTTGCCGATACCCCACCGTTTATAACAGGCAGCGGCGGTCGGGGCTTCTCTACCGTAACGGTCACGTGGTTTACCCTCTCTATTTTGATCAGTTCCCCGGCCAGCCTGTCCGCAACCGACTCGATTAAATCATATCTTTCTTTCTGCATGATCTCCTTGATCGACAAGGAAATATTTACGTAGTCTATGGTATCCTTCAGGTTATCTCTCCGGCTGATCCCTTTTAAATCAGTATCCAATTCAACGCTTACCAGAAATTCCTGCCCGCGTTCTTTCTCCTCCGGCAGAACACCGTGGTAGGCATAAAAAGACAATTTATTTAATCTTATCTTCCCCATAGAACTCTCAACCTTTCCAACGTCTCACGATCGCATCGGCCATCGCCGCTACCCGATACATCTCCTTGACATCATGAACCCTGATAATATCAACTCCGGCAGTAATTCCACAGGCTACGCTGGCCGCGGTTCCCTCCAGTCGGTCCTCCACGGGTAGATTCAGGGTTTTGCCGATCATGGATTTCCGTGAAGTTCCCAGCAGAACGGGAAATCCCATCGTTTTTAACTCATGCAGATGATGCATAACTTCCAGATTATGATCGAGGGTTTTCCCGAATCCGATGCCCGGGTCGATGATAATATTATTCTCTTTTACCCCCGCCGCGATCGCCAGATCGATACTTTCCTGTAAATCAGAGATAATATCGGAGATAAGATCACGATAGACAGCCTCTTTCCGGTTATGCATCAGGCATAACGGGACCCCTGCCGCGGCGACCACCGCGGCCATCCTCCTGTCCGCCTTCAGCCCCCAGATATCGTTGACCATATGAGCACCTTCGTGCAGAGCCTCGGCCGCAATTTCTGATTTGTATGTATCTATGGAGATAGGAAGATCGACTTCTTTTTGAAGAGCCCGGATAACCGGGATAACCCTGCCCAGCTCCTCCTCCGTGGAGATAGGATCGTATCCGGGGCGAGTTGATTCTCCCCCCACATCAATGATATCCGCTCCTTCTTCAGCCATGCGCTGTGCCTGTGCGATGGCTTTATCTATCCGGTTGTAGCGGCCTCCGTCCGAAAAAGAGTCGGGGGTGACGTTAAGGATCCCCATGATCAGTGTTCTTTTTCCCAGAGGGAAGTTGTACGGTCCAAGCTGTAAATAAGCGGTCATCATTGCTACCTCCATGGCATCGTTGTTCTATTGAATTTTATCTTTTGAGCATGAATCTGTCTATTTGTCTTTATCCTTTTATCAGGACGAAAGCTTCCTCTCTGGAAACCGGGCTGTGGCGGAAAAGGCCCCTTACCGCCGAAGTAACAGTGATCGAGCCCGGCTTTTTTACTCCGCGGATGGTCATGCAGAGGTGTTCGGCTTCTACCACCACGACCACTCCTTTGGGAGTCAGCTTCTCCATAACCACATCGGCGACCTGACTGGTTAGCCTCTCTTGCAATTGTGGGCGTCGGGCAAAAACTTCGATCAACTTAACCAATTTACTTAAACCTACGATGCGGCCATCGGCGGGGATGTAAGCGATATGAGCCTTGCCGTAAAAAGGAAGGAGGTGATGTTCGCACATGGAATAGAAAGAAATATCCTTGATCAGAACCATCTCTTCATGGTTGTCGGTAACAAAAAATTTATGCAGGATGTCACATGGGTCCTGGCTTAAACCGCTAAAAACCTCTTTGTACATCTTGGCCACTCGCTTTGGCGTTTCACGCAGTCCTTCCCGTTCAAGGTCTTCCCCGATCGCTTCCAATATCATTTTTACAGCTTCCTGTATTTTTTGTTCATCCACCATTTTTTTCTCCTTTAATCTCCTATAATAAAATTTTTTAAAAAAAATGATGTTATCTAGCTTTCATGCGGCCGTATTTAGCAAGATTCTACTATTTTGTCGTTATTCCTGCAATAATGTAAATTTTGTGTCTGATAAATCGACAATCTGGATTGAATAAATATATCCACTCTGTTATTATATTGAAGGATGAGGGGGAGAAGCAGAAGAATGTTACTGGCCATCGATGTAGGCAACTCCTATATTATGCTGGGAGTGTTTGAGAACAATAAAATTAAAGTCTGCTGGCGCATGGCTACAAAACATGAGCGCACCGAAGATGAACTCGGCATTATGATTAAAAATCTTTTTTTGCATAGCAATCTTGAGTGGGAAGAGGTTACGGGGATAGCCATCTCGTCTGTTGTACCACCTTTGATGCATACGCTGGAGAAGATGTCACGAAAATATTTCAACCTGCATCCTTTGATCGTGGGCCCGGGGGTAAAGACCGGTTTAAATATCCTGATGGATGATCCCCGCGAAGTTGGCGCGGACAGAGTGGTTAACGCCGTGGCTGCCTATTCCCTCTATGGGGGGCCGACAATTATCGTCGATTTTGGGACGGCTACCACTTTCTGCGTCATAAATGAAAAAGGTGATTATCTGGGCGGAGCTATCGCCCCGGGGATCGGCATCTCCACTGAAGCCCTTTTTACCAAGGCCGCCAAACTTCCTCGGGTGGAGCTGGTCAAACCCAAACGGGTCATTGGCAAGAACACGATTAGCAGCATGCAGTCGGGGATTATTTATGGTTTGGTGGGTCAGGTGGACGGTATCGTGCAACGTATCTGCAGGGAACTTTCCGTCAAACCGTTTATTGTGGCCACGGGCGGCTATGCGGAATTTCTGGCCAGTGAATCGGAAACTATTGAAGAAGTAAATAACAATTTGACCCTGGAAGGGTTAAAAATTATTTATAATCGACAGAAAGAGAAAGATTTTACCGCCAAACTTTAAACAATATTTAAAAAATATTTTATATTATTTTTATTTTCAGCAGGAATTAATTAAAACAATATAGAATGCCTGATTGTTAAGTACTTTAAAGAGATACCTCAGAGAATATAATCAATTTAGTAATAATTGAAATTATCAAACAACACATTATTAACAGGCAGGGATTATAGTTGAAGGATTATATTGCCAAAGTAATATTTCGTTATGTGTTGGTATTTGTAATGATGTATGGGTTATATGTAATTTTCCACGGCCACCTCTCTCCCGGTGGAGGATTTGCAGGTGGCACGGTTCTCGGCCTCGGAGTTCTGCTTTTTTTCCTCATTTTTGGCCCGGAATGGAGAGAACGTCTGGGTAATATACCTCTCGATGTAGCCGTTGTTTTAATCACTGTAGGAAGCCTCATGGAAGGCATCAAGTA